>JBGTJY010001118.1:0-7737 GCA_041744855.1 Candidatus Hydrogenedentales bacterium | reverse complement strand
GAACTCGAACCCGCCCGGAAAATACTCAACGACGAGCTTGGAAAGAAATGGGAGGAATGGGAAATTCCACGTGAAGTGGGTACGAATTGGTCAATCAAAGCCAATCTGGCACACGCGGCATGGTGGCAGGCTCGCATCGCCCGGCAGAAGGAAATCGACGCCTCGATCGCAGCGAAGGCGGAATTCGAGTATCTGTATGACAAGCCGTATGAGGACAAGCAGACGGTGCGCGTCGCGGGGCCGTTCACCGTCGAGAGCCTCTCGCCGCACCGCGTGCTCATCGTTGATGAAGAGGACGAACTCGTCGATACGGTCGCGGAGGACAAGGCCGACCCCTACCGCAGCAACGGCGAATTCGATTTCGCGCGCATGGTGCTCGACCACCTCAAGACCGCCGGCGTGCAACAGGCGCACAAGGAGGACCGGATTTCGTTCACGTCGATGAGCGAATGGCCGGGTACGCGCATCGCCGCGGAGGGCCGCTTCATGGAAGGCGAGACGCAACGGCGCGCGGGCATTCTCATTGGGCCGGAATACGGCACTGTGTCGCGGCCCGATCTCGTCGAGGCCGCCAAAGAGGCAGGCGATGCAGGATTCGACGTGCTGATCGCGTGCGCCTTCAACTACGACGCCCACGCGAACGACTTCAAGAAGCTCGGCAGAATTCCCGTCCTACAAGCGCGCATGAATCCCGACCTCCACATGGCCGACGAACTGAAGAACACCGGCGCGGGGAATCTATTCGTAGTCTTCGGCGAACCCGACATCGAGATCACGGACGCGGGCGACGACCAGTTGCGCGTGAAGATCAACGGAGTGGACGTGTTCCATCCCGCGACAGGCAAAGTCGAATCCAGCGGCCCCGAAGGCATCGCGTGCTGGTTCATCGACACAGACTACAACGAAGAATCGTTCTTTGTTAGACACGCCTACTTCCTAGGCCAAAATGACCCGTACAAGTCCCTCAAGACGACATTGAAGGCCGAAATCGACGAAGAAGCCTGGAACACGCTCCACAGCGACATCTCACGGCCATTCCCCAAGCCGAAAACGGGACGCATTGCAGTGAAGGTGATCAATCATCTGGGGGATGAAGTGATGAAGGTGTTTTCGGTGTAGGTTCGAATGGACGAACTTGGGCTTGACATCAATGCGGCACTTTCGTGGTTTACAGACCGCGTCGATTCTCTTATGTCCTGGTGCGTGTCAGCGCACAGCGCGCCGACTAGTGGAAAAACGAATTTCAAGAAGCCGTTCGCCGAGCCTATATCGCAGATGAAATCCTGAGAACTCGTGCCGCCGAACTTGAAACTAGTCTTCGACAATCGTTGAAGGAGTGTCAGATTTCGCTAATCCGATCGAAAGTCCCGGATGCTCAAAACATTATGTCCGGAGATTTTGGAGAAATCCTGACGTACGTTTTTCAGGCGGTGGATGCGTATCCCCGTACCGCATTCGGCCCAAAGAACTGGCCGCCGTTCGAGGTCAACGGGTTTCCACTCTAGCGCGAGAATTTCTGACTTCCTCGCGCCGGTCGATAGCGTGATTAGCACTATCGGATAGAGCGCCCTCACTGGACTTTCTTTGCAGGACTTGAGTAAGCGTGCTCGTTCGTCCTCATCGAGAAAGCGAACGCGTCCGCGGGGTTCCGGCAGGCGTTTCACGTTCTTGACCGGTGAATCGTTAAGCCACTCCCATTCCCCCACGGCCACGTTCAGCATGTGACTGAGTGCGGCCATGTAGCGATTGGCGTTGCTCGCGCTAGTCTCCTTTTCCAATTTCGTGCGCAGCGCGAGAATGTCGGTCTTGCGAACGTCTGAGAGTAGCCTTGCACCGAGGTGTTTCTTCCACCAATTCAATTGTGGGGTCTGTTGGGCGGCGCTCTTGGGCTTGCGCGGCATTACCTCTTCGATGTACTTCTCGACGAGTTCAACAAAGGTATGGCGTTGGGCCTCTCGCTTATCGACCCAAGTCCCATTGCGGATTTTGGCTTCCTCTTGTTGTGCCCACTTCTGAGCGTCGGATTTGCGGGAATACGACTTCGAAAGCGTCGGATATCCCTTGATTTTGACCTGGGCCCGCCAACTGATTTGCCCGTCTTTCGACACACGTTTCACTAAGAATGGCACAGTGTCAGTCCTTTTCGATTATCCGAGCATTTCGCCGGCTTCGACGGCATGAGCATTGCGCGGAAATTGTTTTGGGAGTTTTTGGCAAGGCGGAGGTACGCGTCAATTGATTGACCGTCCAATGCCTCGGCAACGGCTATTTCGCGTACCCGTTCGGCGAAGGGTTTCGCGAGACCCTGCTGACTGAGGGATAGACGGATGCATCGGCTCAAGAGCGGGTGCGCGTCAATGTGGCCGTCCTCGAAGTCCAGTTGACCGTCCACCGTGGTGGTGAAGATGATCGTGGTGTGCGGTTGTAACCGCTCCAACAGGACGAGTAGGCGGCGCACGATATCGCGCCGTAGTCCGTGCGCTTCGTTTACGATGAACGCGGTTGCCGTGCACCCGGCGAAGTGTTGCATGCTCTCGATACCCGCGAGCATGTCGGCGTTCATTGCTCCCGCGTCGATCTCCGTAATGCAACCCGCCGCCGCGACTTTGCTCGCGATGATTCGCGCGATCGTCGTTTTGCCGGTACCTGACTTGCCTGATATCCAATAAGCTTCACCGGGTAGCTTGCGGGAGGATTCCAAGCGTTTCAGCGTGGCCTTGGCCTTGTCTTGCGCGATTACGTCTTGCCAGTCCTTTGGGCGGTAGGTTTCAGTCAACATGGGAATTGATCCTTATCGGGGAAGCGCCGCCCGGGAATGACTCCCGGGCACGCGCGATAGAAGTTGAAGTTCAACAGGCGACCAGTTCACGCGATTCGAGTAAAGGAACTGATTGGACGGATTCGGCGGTTTCGAGAATGAGCGCCACGGCGTTGCAGATACGATCTAGGCATTCGAGCGCCGCGTTCTCGGGCCGTTTGCCGCCGGTTTCCGCGTAGGCCTTGACGTATTCGTACGCGCCGCCTAGATCGGATTCGCGCGTGTATCCAAGGCATTCCGCGAGAACCGCGGAACCGAATTCCGCGACGGTTTCCGAGCGCCAATGCTGTCCGCGTTCAACGAGATTCCCCAACCGATGATCGGCGGCGTGCATTAACTCATGCAGCCACGTCGCGAGATTCTCGACTCCCAAGGCAATGGCCTTGCCTTCACCGGTTGCGCCGTTGGCGACGAATTTTCCGTGAGACTTGCCGGACTTGCCGCTGTACGTCTCAATCGCAAGTCCCCACGATTCCGCGACGTTGCGAAGCGGTAGCGATTGAATCCAATTAACGAAGCAAATGTCCGTCTCAATCGGCGCGCCGGTGTCTTAGATTCGGAACACCGGCGCGGTCTTGAAACTGTAGCACGCGAAGATCGGATTCCCGTCCTCGTTCTCGCCGACTCGCTTAGTGCACGGAACTAAAATGTGGAAAGCCTTGCTTCCCGTTTTGACGTATCGGCTAACTAGCTCCCACTGTCAATATCCGCGCGCACATCCGACGTACGCGCGAGGGCTGTCAAAACCTGATTATTCCAAGACCAATGGTGACAGGGCGCGTTATCTTTCCGATTGAGAAAGAGGGGCATGGGCGCCGCCGGTGGTGCGTTCGGATTCGCGAACGCTTCCAAAACTGATACACGGGGGTGCTTTGATTTATAATGGTAGCCCGTAGGGGATTCGAACCCCTGTGACAGGACTGAGAATCCTGCATCCTAGACCCCTAGATGAACGGGCCACGCGTTTCGCGATCGCGAAAAAAATCAATGAGGCCGCGGCGGGATTTGGTTGGCTGCCCGACTAGGGCTCGAACCTAGAATCTCCTGATCCAGAGTCAGGCGCCTTACCAATTTGGCCATCGGGCACTGCCGGATATGCTACTGAATGTGGGGCGGGAGTGTCAATTATGGTGCGGGAACAGGTGCGTGGTTCAGCGCAAAGCCGCAACCGTTTCGCCGCGCTGCGTTCGATTCGCGCCGGCTTCCCTTTGCTCAATCGCTGAGTTTGGGCAGTTCACTTTGCCGAAAATGCAAGCGGCCCGAAAATCATCGGCTAAAAGAGGTATTCCGGTTCGATCAACGGTTCGTAGTTCACTTCCGGTTTCGAATTCGGGAAGGTGACGATCTCGAATACCCCGATACCCGTCCGCATGAAAGCTTTAACGACACCGATGAGTGGCGCCGTGCTCAGCAAGTATTGAAGCGGTTTCCCTTCTTGCATTTTGTTGTTCCACGTAACTGGTATTTCGGTCCAGCCGAAGAGGAGGTTGCCTAGGCCGCGGCCCAGCTTGTTGACGCGTTTTTCGAGGAGCGTCGGCCTGGGTAGGTCCTGGTCCGGATCGTAGCTTTGGGCAAGCGCTACGCTGCTCCCGAAAGTCAGGGAAAGCGCAAGCGCCGCGCCGACAATGCCTGCAAAAATCCGGTTTCTCATGGCCCGTACTCCTTCGTAGGGTCGACTGACCCCGGCTTTACCCCTGTCCGCAGAATACCATAGGGGCCGAGATCAGTCAATGATTTACGGCCTCTCCGGGCGAGCGACGAGCGACTCGAATTACGCTAGTGAGAGCTGTTCCCCGGGTTGCGTAAACCGGGCGCCTTCATGCTTCAGAAGCCACTCCTTGATACGTATACCGCCGCCATATCCCGTTAAACGGCCGTCCGCGCCGATCACACGGTGACATGGAATGACGATGGGCAGCGGATTCCGCCCGTTCGCCGCGCCCACAGCCCGGCACGCCGCAGGCCGCCCGATTTTCCGCGCGATGTCTTGATAGCTGACGGTCTCGCCAATTGGAATCGTCTGTAGTGCCCGCCACACGGCCAGCTGGAACGAGGTTCCTTCCGGCGCAAGCGGCAGGTCGAAATCCTGTCGGTCGCCGTAGAGGTATCCGCGCAGTTGATCGATTGCATCGGTCAACGGACCCTCCGCCCGCCGCCATTCCGGCTTGGGGTTCATCGGTCGCTTGCCAGTCTGGAAACAGATGTGCGTGAGTCCTGCCTCAGTTCGCGCGAGCAAAATATCGCCGAAGGGACTCTTCGTGTAGGTGTAGACCACTTCGTTTTGCGCCATGGTTGAGTCCAATCGTTGCCGTTCGATTCTGAAAAGTTTAGGTTCTCGTGTAAATCCGGACGCGGGGGACCGCGTCCCTCCCGGTGTGTGTTATCCGCCGTTTCCACCCAACGAATTCCACAAATACAAACATGCATACGCGCGCCATGGCCGCCATCCCTCGGCACGCTCATCCAGCTCGCGCGCGGTCGGCAACTTCTTGCCGTCCCCGATCGCCTTCAGCAATCCCAAGTCACCCGTGGGAAATCCGTCCGGCTCGCCCATCGCCCGCAACGCAATATAGTGCGCGGTCCACGGCCCGATACCTGGCAACGCGTCCAACGCATCGACCGCCTTACCGAGACTCGCAGCGGTGCCGAATGACACGCGGCCCTCGACCACGGCCGATGCCATCGCGCGTAACGTCTCCACGCGTTTACGCGTCACGCCGATGCCGGTCATATCCGCCGCCGCAAGCACGGCAGCCGCGGGGAAAGCGTGGGTCAACGCGGGGTGACGCGGCAGTTCGAGTTTCGTGCCATAGGCCGCGACGATGCGGCCCGAGATCGTCGTCGCCGCGGCGACGGAAATCTGTTGGCCGAGAATGGCGCGGATGGCGAGTTCGTAGCCATCCCAGCATCCGGGCACGCGCAAACCCGGCGTGCGCTTCACCAATTTGCGCAAGAGCGGATCGCGCGAGAGCTGGCGCGCGATTACATCGGTGTCGGCGCGCAGATCGAACATTCGTCGCACGCGCTCGGCGATATTCGATGCATGACGCGCAAGCTCGGGTGGAATCGTGACGATCAGCGCGCGCATTTCCGGCGCATGGCGCACCGAGATGACACCGCTCACGTCGTCGAAGCGCGCGACGCGGTGGTACACGCCGCCCTCGACGTGCTCGACACCTGGAAACACGCGGCCCTCGAAGAAACGCAGCAACGCGTCCCACGCAAACGGCGGACGATATGCGAGTTTCAGTTCGAGCGCTCCGCCCGCGACTTGCTTGGTCGATCGTCCATTCGTTCTGAGCAATTTACGCTCGCGAATCTGCGAAGGCGATGCCCCATACGCTGCAAGGAATACGGAGTTGAATCGGCGCAGACTGCCGAAGCCCGCCGCGTACGCGACATCCGTTAGCGGCATCGCGGTTTCGTCCATCAGCTTTTTCGCGAAGTGCAAGCGCCGCGTCTGCGCGACCGCTACTGGCGAAGCGCCAAGGTGCTCGTCGAACAGCCGCCGCAGATGCCGATCGCCCACGCCGAGCCTCGCCGCAAGGTCCTCGACACTGCCGTCATCCATCGCACCCTCGGCGATTAATCGCAACGCGCGCGACACCGTCGCGGAAGTCCCGAGCCACGCAGGCGTCCCCGGCGAAGTCTCCGGCCGGCACCGCAGACACGGACGAAATCCCGCGGCCTCCGCCTCCGTCGCGCATCGATAAAAATCCACATTGCGCCGCAAGGGAGTCCGCGCGGGACACACGGGACGGCAGTAGACGCCGGTCGTTTTCACCCCAACGAAGAAGCGCCCATCGAATCGCGCATCGCGACTCTCGATCGCGCGGTAGCATGTATCGGCATCAAGTGTCATACGGCAATTATAGCGCCGCACGCGCAGATGACTAGCCGTTTTCGGACGTGGCCATTTTGCTACGTGTCCTTCGTGCTCTTCGTGGTGAATCCTGCGCGACCGCGCGCGCCAGATCCAGTCGCAGTAAGTTTCACCACGAAGAGCACGAAGGACACGAAGAACCGCACCCATAGACCACGGAGCACGCGCCGCCGCGGCACAGGGATATCCGGGGGCGAACCAGGGCGGCGTCTAATACGGAGTTGCCGCCCAAGTGGGTTTCCAAAATGAAGATTTGGAACGAGGCGAATTTGGACCAGTGGACTTGGTTGCGGTCTGGGTAGTGGGCCTGGGGAAATGGGAAGGGCCGGGCCGGGTTAGCCACTAGGATGGGCACGGAATAGTACAGTCTGGTCTAGGCGTTCGTTTCTGTGAAGTATCATGCGGAAAGCTTTTGTGGGTTTGAGGCTCAGAGCCTAGACCCAGGCTTCGTCTATCTCTGAATTCATCTCGGAACAGAAAGGCTGTTCTCGGCTGCCGCGTTGACCGCAGAACCAACTTTGAAGGAGGTTAGAAATGAAGGTCGCACTGTCGAAAGTCTCCGGCTGGCTTAGTCGGGGCGTAGCGCGATTAAGTTGTGGAGCATTAGTAGCGGCGGTGGTATACGCGCCGGCAGCAACGTGTGACGTGAGCACAGGCGAAGTCTACGTGAATGCGAGCACCGGATCTGACGATATCGACAATCTCGGGAGCTTGGAGTTTCCTTTTCGTACTTTAACAGGTGCCCTTGCAGCGTCGCGGTTGGCGGCTCAGACCGAATCTGGGCCGCTCGACGGCTGGATTCTCCACGTGTTTCCTGGCGATTACAACACGGCGTTGGGGGAGTCCTTCCCGCTGGTGCTTCCATCCAATTCTCAGATTTTGGGCGCAGACCAAGTGGACCGTCCCGCTCTTATAGGCAATGCCGATGCCGTGGAGCCGATGCTCCAGATGAACGGCGCCACGAATCTTACTGTGCGGAACATGGTGTTTAGGGACAATCAACGGCGTAATACTAATGTGGACAACGATAGCCAGG
>JBGTJY010001117.1:0-2553 GCA_041744855.1 Candidatus Hydrogenedentales bacterium | reverse complement strand
CCGTCCGGCCGCGGGCCGTCTGGCTCGTAGCTGCCAGTGCCGCCTTGCTTGCGCGGCGGATGCGTCCAGCCCAGTCGCACGAGCGGATGCAGCCGTTTGCCTGTGTAGTCCCAGCCCCAAGTGCCTTGGTGAGGATCACGGTTGTCGGATTTATACCGAAACGCGCCGCCGCCCACGTAGTAGCCGTCGTACCTGCACGGATCTTGTGGCCGTGCCCAAGGAGCTAACTTATTTGGATATCCTGCGCGCTCCACCTCGCAATGCGTTGGAGGATCGTAGAGCGAATTGGCGCGCGCCACGGCTGCCATGCAGGTGGCGACGACTGCTGTCGCCGCTAGAATTGCGCGCATCGTCGCACTGCAATTCATGAATCTCCCCCTTCCGTAACGCTAGCGTTTGTCATTCGCGGTGACAAAATGTTGAAGTCTGGAAGAGTTTATCCGTTGTATCAACCAGATTCTTTAGGTAAATTCCGCCCCCCATCCGTGCCTCGTCCGCAACTCATCGCGACATCTCGTCTTCGCAATGGGACACGATTGGGTCCATTTGCACTGGGTACATGCGAATCGTGCGCGCCTTGGCTGCGCGCGACGAATCGCGCATATGACCGGTGCGAAGACAACGCTTGAACTCTTCTACCTAATTCACGTCGTGGTCTCGGCGCTTCAATGCCGCTTACGGACTTCGTGTTGCGAATTGCTCGACCGCGTCACCAATTGCGGTCCCTTGGCTTGCGCGCGCGCCATTGGATTTCCGTCGCTGCGCTAGGCCTCGGTGCGATTCTGTATTGCGCGTTGCCCGCTCTCAGTGAGGAGTGGAGCGCCGAGCAGAGTGATCCAAGCTCCAGCTCCGCTTTCGAGAGTACCATCCGAATACTTGGATTCGCCGAAGACGATGAGGGGGCGGAGGAATTGCCCAATCAAGAAGCGTCAACTCGATTCGCAAATCCCGCACCAGCGTCGGATACCGGCGGCGACGCTGCGCAAGAGTTGAGCAATGGCTCTTTACGAGAACAGAACAATGACAACCCGTTCAGAGAAGATGCCGACGCGCTGCCGCTGCGCCAACCACCGACCGGCGCCCAGCAGCAAGTCGAACCCGACCCAGTCTTGCCGCCGGAGCCGTGGGACGAGATGCCGATGCTCGTTACGCCCTGGCAAGTACCGAGCGGCTTCTCGGGTCCGTCGGGCATCGCGCCGTTGGATTTTCCGGAGGACAGCCATTTCATCCCGGTGCCGGACCGCTGGCGAATCGGGTTCCCCGAGTGGGACCGTTATGGTCCCGACCACAGTGTAAACCCACCACAGGACTTGTTCGAAGAAGACGCGCCCTACGCGCGCGGCTGGCTGGCGAATCCATTTCGTCAGAACGTGCTCAAAGGTGACTACCCGATCGTCGGCCAGCACACGTTTCTCAACGTCACCGCGATGAATTTCACGAACATCGAGTTTCGCGAGGTGCCGACGGCCACGACGCCGTTCGAAACCACTCCCGACCCTGGACAGGAGGATTTTTTCGGTAACCCCGACCAGTTCTTCTTCTCGAACGATTTGAAATTGTCGTTCGAGCTGTTCCATGGCGACGCGGGATTTAAGCCGTTCGATTGGAAGGCGCGCATCACGCCGATCTTCAACGTCAACTACTTGGACGTCGAGGAGTTGGGCGTCGTGAGCCCCGATGTGCGCAAAGGCACGACGCGCTACCGCACCTACGAAACCATCGAGGAGGCGTTCGTCGAAGCCAAGCTGCTGGACACGGGCCCGAACTACGACTTCGTTTCAGCGCGCATCGGATCGCAGCCGTTCGTCAGCGATTTCCGCGGCTTCATCTTCGCCGACATCAACAATGGGGCGCGGCTTTTCGGCACGCGCCACGCGAACCGCGACCAGTGGAACCTGGTCGTCTTCGACCAGCGCGAGAAAGACACCAACAGCGCGCTGAACACGTTCTCCGACACACGCAACCAGGCGGTGGCTATCGCGAATTATTTCCGGCAGGACTTCATTTGGCCCGGGTACACGGCGCAGGCCAGCGTTCACTACAACCACGATCGCGGCGAGGGACTGTACTTCGACCGCAACGGCTTTCTCGCTCGGCCCGACCCTGTCGGCGTGTTCACGCCGCACACCGTCGAGGCCGTGTACTTCGGCATCACGGGCGACGGGCACATCAACCGCTACAACATCAGTAACGCGTTTTACTATGTGGTGGGGCGCGACGATTTGAATCCGCTGGCCGGTCAGGCCGTCACGATCAACGCCTACATGGCCGCCGCCGAGGTGTCGTACGATCGCGATTGGATACGGTTCCGCAGCTCGGTGTTTTGGGCCTCCGGCGATGACGACATCAACGACGACCGCGGCCGCGGCTTCGACGCAATCCTCGACAACCCGGCCTTCGCCGGCGGCGAGTTCAGTTATTTTCAGCGGCAATCGATCAAGCTCTTGGGCGTGAACCTGACGGACCGCTTCAGCCTGCTGCCGCACTTGCGATCCAGCAAAATTCAAGGTCAAACCAATTTCGTCAACCCGGGACTGTTCCTGCTGAACTTTG
>JBGTJY010001116.1:0-2229 GCA_041744855.1 Candidatus Hydrogenedentales bacterium | reverse complement strand
CGCGACGTGATTGAAAAAGTCCGCGAAGAGATCGACGAACTCGCGGAAGCATATGAAACCGGTGACGCCGTGTCCGCGCGTAACGAATTCGGCGATTTGCTGTTCACCATGATCAACCTGTCGAGATTCATTTCGGCCGATACCGAACTCGAATTGATGCGCGCGTGTGATCGATTCGAATCACGTTTTTTGCGCGTGCAAGCGGAAGTAAAACGGCGAGGTCATCGAATTCAAGAGTACACGCTCGATGAGTTGGACGTTATCTGGGAAGAAGTTAAGCGCGATCTCAATGCGACACGAAAAACCCCTTGACAAAAATGCGGCAATGGTTCATGCTGAGAATCTCGCGATAGACAAATCGCCTTATTCTACAAGGCGATTTATGGGCTGTGGATAACTTGTGAAGTACGTGTCTTGGGGCAGGTCTTTGCTCTTTGGGGCAAGGCATTGCTTTTTTTGGGCAGCAGTGAGACGTCTGGCGGCATCGATTGCGGTGGTGCACGCGGAAGTCACGGAGGTGGGGCGGCGGAGCATTCGTTCGGTGGTAGGAGCGCGTGCGCGGGCGCGCCGGTTGGCACGCTCGCGCACATCGATGAAGTAGGCCTCGCGCGGTATTTATTTTTGGAACGATCGACTGGGGACGAGGCCCGCAGCACTTATTCAATCATCATCATCTTGGGAGGGACGCTTCGGTGCAGTTCAAGGGAAGCGGATCTACGATCAAAATAAATCTGGGGCGCATCGCCGGCTTCCAACGGGGCCGCGTTACGATATCGCAGGAGCGACGATGGAAATCCAAGAATCGAATCCAGACAAATCGAATCCCTGGGAATTGGCTCTCGAACATCTTCGCAGTAAATTGGATGAACATAGTTTTAA
This sequence comes from Candidatus Hydrogenedentales bacterium, assembly GCA_041744855.1. GTDB lineage: Bacteria > Hydrogenedentota > Hydrogenedentia > Hydrogenedentales > JBGTJY01. The sequence continues at coordinate 1,350 of JBGTJY010001116.1, read as the reverse complement.
GAATTGGTTCTCACAAACACGATTTGCCCGGTTCGAGGATGGACTTCTCTCCGTGCATGTGCCGAGTCTCTTCTTCGCGCGATGGCTCGAGGATCACTACAAGGAACCGATAGCCGAATCGCTCGCGCAAGTCGCGCCGGAATTTCGCAGCGTCGAATTCATTCCGGCTACCGACGCAGGGCCACGCCGGCTTCCAACGGAAGACGCAATCAAGCAAACCGCCGATCCCTCCCGCAAGCGCAATGGCCACGCGAAGTCGAAAGTCTCGGCGAATGGGTCAGCGACACCGTTCAACACGCGTTACACCTTCGACCGCTTTGTAGTCGGCAGCGGGAATCGTTTCGCCCACGCAGCCGCGGTCGCCGTGGCGCACTCCCCGTCGCACGCTTACAATCCACTGTTCCTGTACGGCCCGACCGGCATCGGCAAGACTCACCTCATGCAGGCGATCGGTTCGGAAATCCAATTGCGGTCGCCGGGCATCAACGTCGTGTACATTTCGTCCGAGCACTTCGCGAACGAACTCATCGACGCGATCGCGGAAAAGTCCACGTCGAAATTCCGCGCGCGCTACCGCAAGGTCGACGTGCTGCTGATAGACGACATCCACTTCATCCGCAGCAAAGAGGCGACACAAGAGGAGTTCTTCCACACCTTTAACGATCTCTTTGATAAACACCGCCAGATCGTGTTGTCGAGCGATCGCGGGCCGAAAGACATCCAAGGGCTCGAGGGCCGCCTGGTGTCGCGCTTCGAGTGGGGCCTCGTCACCGATATTCAACCACCCGAAATCGAAACCCGCGTCGCGATCCTACAGAACAAGGCGAAGGAAGAACGCGCCGAAGTTCCGCTCGAAGTCCTCAACTTCCTCGCCACGAGCGTGACCTCGAACGTTCGCGAACTCGAGGGCGCGCTGGTCACCACCGTCGCATACGCAAAAATGACGGGCAAAGCCATCACCGTGCCGATGGCGCAGGAAGTGCTCCGCGATTTGATTCGCAACGACGCGCTCAGGCCGATCACCGTCGAAGCCGTGCAGCGCGTCGTCGCCGAACATTTCGACGTGCGCATCGCCGATCTGAAAAGCCGCAGCCGCGAACGGCAAGTCGCCTATCCGCGCCAACTGGCAATGTACATGAGTAAGAAGCTCGTCCCGAATGTGTCGTTGAAAGAACTCGGCGAAGCCTTCGGCGGGAAACACCACACGACGGTGCTCTACGCATTTCGCGAAGTCACGAACGAACGTAAGCGCGACGAATCGACGCGTCAGCTCCTCTCGAAATTGGAGAAATCGATCCGCTCGTAGTGCGGCACGCAGGGGGCCTCGAACTTATCCCAAAACACTACGCT
>JBGTJY010001115.1:0-4995 GCA_041744855.1 Candidatus Hydrogenedentales bacterium | reverse complement strand
ATCCCGGTCGCATGCACCCGAGTACCCGGCGCCTGCCCCGCAATCAAAATCCGCGCACTCGATCGCGCGCGCAACACCGGCCGCGGCCCAAGCGGCAACTCATCCGCGCAAATCCGGCAAGCACGAACCTCCGCCACCAATCGTCGCAACCGCAAATCTGTGCCCATCTGTACTACAATCCGTCAGCTTCTTTGTTTTTTCGCGAAGAAGTTCACCGGCCCAAGCGTCGTCCCCGCAACGCTCCCCCTACCGTCGTCCCCGCAGGCGGTAAGCGGGGACCTCCTTACTCCAGCACCTCTCTGCGTCTCTGCGTCTCTGCGCGAGTCTTTCTCAGGTGATTTGGTTGCGGCTCCGCTGCGCTGTGTTTATCAGTGTTCATCCGTGGCTATCGGTGTCCATCTGTGGTGAATCTGGACCGTTACAACGCAGCCCGGATCGGATGCGTCTCGCTCACCGAATCGAAGACCCGCACGCGAAACTCCGCCGCGTTCTTCAAGAACAACGGAACCCACATCGGGGCCCCGCCGCGAAACGAAAACAATCGCACGAATCGCAAACCCGGCACACCCGTGCGCGCCGCCGACTCCACATCCTGCCACGCCATCGTGCAGGCGTTGCCCCAAAACGTCCGCCCCTTCAAGCCGCTCGACGACACGCGCACGCTCAGCACCCACACGATGATCGCCGCGCAAACCGTCGCCCACAGGTAAACGATGCAAAGGATGCGCAGGAAGCTGAAGCTGAACACTCCCGGCAGGCGATAGCTGCTCAACTGCAACCCAACCGTGATAAGCGCGCAACAGATGGTGCCCGCGACCAGTATCCCGGCGAACAAAGGCAAGTACGCCGGCCGAAACACCTGCGTGTCGTCCATTGATCGATTGCACTCCGTGTAGCGCGCCCGTTCAAGCCTAAATCACTACACTAAACACCGCGCGACGCACCCGCAAGTTCCAAAGTCAGATTCCACGCTCCCGGTTCCGAACTAAAACAATAAGCCCGGCCAGTCGACGATCGATTCGCCGCCCGGCCGGGCAAATAGTTCGAAATCCGAGTACTAAGCTTTCAGTCGATCAAGTGCTTCGCGACGGCTTCCCCGTGTCCCTCGAAATACCGGCGGGCTTTCTCGATGGCCCGTTGCCCGGCAATCTCGCCCGACGGACGGCCCGATTCGAGGTCTGCACGAACATGCACCCCGGTACACAACCGGGCGAACGCCGTTTCGTCAGCCAAATCGCGATAAGTGGCCCACTGCAACGTGACAGGCGTTGTAAGGTTCGACTCAAATCGGAGACGCTCCACCGTTACCTTCGCAAGACCGCCCGGGAAGAATGGATCGCCCGTGAACGCCGCGAGCGCCTCGGCCGCCGCGCGCGACATATTGGTGTGCCCGGAGTTGTACGCAGGGAACGGCGGGAAACTGAAAGTGAGCGGTTGGTACGAACGCCACTCCGCCACGCGAATCCATTTCACGCCCTGGTCCGGTCCGGCCCACGACATCACTTTGTAGCGCCCGACCCACTCGTCCGCGTCGCCGGCAAGCGGATCGCCTTCCGCGATGATTTCGAGGAAACCCTCTTCGACCGGCAGCAAGCCGTGTTCATCCAGGGAACGACTTTGGGAAATCGGCCGTGCATTCGCCGTGCGCCGCTTGATGTCCCACGAATTGATCGCCGCATCATGCACTGCACCCGTCACGATGAAGAAAAGTTTGACGTCGTATTCGAGGTCATGCTCTTCAAATTTGTTCGCCGGACGCGACGATACCAGCCCCTCGCCCTTGCACAAATCTCCCGCCACTTCCAGCCACCAAGGCGGCGGCGAAGTGTAGTTCAATCCGTCATGGTACGCCGCCACTACCCGCAGGTAATCGCCCAAAGGCACTTCGTGCCTGTCGTACGCCTCGCCCGTGTACGGATTGATCGGGTGTCCCATCGAATCGTAAACGATCCCGATGGTGCCCACGCCCCGAACTTGAGGCGATAGATCGATGATCTCGTTCCCCGGCGCAACCGCCGGATCCATGCTGCTGAATATCCGCAGGCATTCCACCGCCTCGTCAATATACTGCTGGTGGCCGACGCCGTTGAGTTGCGGCGGATCGGGCACCGGGATTCGAACGGCGTCCGGATTAAAGCGTCCAAGCGCAAATGGCTTTACCTCTCCCCAATGCGGGGTAAGGTACGGCAGCGGCCGCGAGGGATCGCCCAGCGGAATCACATTTTGGTAGGCATTGGGATCCACCATGCCATTGGTCCCGGGTAGTTCCGATTCGAACGGCGCATTTACCAAAATATAGCCCGACGTATCCTCGTACCCGTTTTCTTCGTTTGCTCCGTCCCTTGCCGCATACGCCTTCGCGATTTCCGCGATACGAGCGCCGAGTTCTTGCGCTTCGGATCGAACGATTTGGCCGTTCCGAATATATCTCGCCTCTTCCATGTGCTCCGTGAGCGCTCCGAACGCTGCTTCACCGTTGTCCCCGAAGTCCGGAAGACGCTGGAATCGATGCTTCAGGAACCCATACGCGGCGTGACTCATCGTCTCGTGGATGTTCTCCAGCGTCCGCCGGGACGCCGGCTGTTTCAACCGATAGCCGGTAAAGTAACCGGTAGCGGTCTCGTCATACGCCGCCCACGCTTCATACATCACCGCGGAAATCTGGAACGCGGTACGGGCGTCCACCGTCGGCGTCTCGTTAACGCCCATGCATTCGCGCGTCAGGTGGAACCACTCCTGCGCCACCTCGTTCAATTTCGGATCCGGCGGATTCGGAGTGTCGTGGGGACAATCCATATGCCCCATCGCCAACAGTCCTGCTACCATAATAGAAAGGACTGGTCTAGCTATCTTCAATTCCCTCAATCTATGCACCCTGCCCTCGCTTCTGTGCCACACCGGACCGGTGCGGATAGGTGAAACGCCATCGAGCGCTCTGCACGCTGCGAAAAGTCCTTTGGGGTGTTCCTCCACGGCCCACCCCCTTCCAAACGCGAAATGCTAACACAACCCATCTCATGCGCCAAAGTGAGTTCTTAAAGAGCGGACGTTTTTGCACACTCCTCCCCTGCCAGACGTGCCACTACCCGTTTAATTGTACCCGCAAACTTTGCGGACGTTACGTGCTGCATCAAACGAACGGTTAACCACGGCCATTCTATTCCACGGCGGAAAGCGCAAAACTTAGATAACTGCCGCCATCCTTGGTCCCCATCTTCCCGCCGCCCGCCGCAATCACAACGAATTGCTTTCCATTCACCGCATAAGTCGCAGGCGTCGCGTAGCCCCCAGCAGGCAGGCGTGTCTCCCACAATAATTTCCCCGTGTCCTTGTCGAAAGCATGAAACATCTCGTCATTCGTCGCGCCAATAAAAATAAGGCCCCCCGCCGTCACCACGGGACCCCCATAATTCTCAGTGCCCGTTTGCGGCAGACCCTTCGCGCGTAACGCGGGCGTGTCCCCAAGTGTGACTTTCCATAAAATCTCGCCCTTGTTCAGGTCGATCGCGTTCAAAGTCCCCCAAGGCGGCTTCACGGCGGGATACCCATCCTGATCGACAAATCGAATGTAGCCCGTGTGACTATATTGTCCGACGTTGCTAGCACCCTCGCCGGCCACGCGTTCCGGCGTCGATGCATCCGGAGTTTCGAATAAATACGACAACACCGTGTCGATTTCGCGCTGCTCCAAGTGCGGAAACCCCGGCATCAACCCCTGGCCATTCTTGATAATCGTACTCGCCTGCTCCCGAGTGAGCCGCGACGAAAGTCCAGTCAACGCCGGATACACTTTCAGCGGATCCCCCTGAAGATTCACCCCGTGACAAAAAAGGCAGTTTCGCGCATAGACCATCCGCCCCGCCCGCGACGAACGCCCGCTCGCCCCGCCGCCTTCGGATGCATCCACCATCTGCAACACCCAAGCCATCTCGCTCGAGTTGACGTAAAGAATTCCCGTCCCCGGATCCACCGCCGCGCCGCCCCATTCGCCCCCGCCATCGAAACCAGGAAACACGATCGTCCCCTCTTCGCTCGGCGGAATGAACTGCTCGCCCGTGCGATAGCGCTTGACGCGATCGAGCACAAACGCGTGCGACTCCGGCGAAATGTCCGTCACCTCCGCCTCGGCGAACGTTTGACGCGCAAACGCCGGCGGCTTCGTGGGAATCGGCTGCGTCGGCCAAGCCGCCTCGCCTTTTAACGTGCTCGCCGCAAACGCTCGTTCCTCGATTGGAAACAACGGCTCGCCCGTCTCGCGATCGAAAATGAAAATGTGCGCCGACTTCGTGATCTGCGCGACGGCATCGATACGTCGTCCGTCCCGCTCGATTGTCATGAGGTTCGGCGGCGCGGGCAGATCGCGGTCCCACAAATCGTGGCGCACAATCTGAAAATGCCAACGCCGCGCGCCCGTCCGCGCATCCAGCGCAAGCACGCAATTGGCAAACAAATTCTGCCCATGCCGATCCGCGCCATAAAAATCGTACGCAGCCGATCCCGTCGGCACATACACAATCCCCCGCGCGGGATCGAGACTCATCCCCGCCCAGGAATTCGCGCCGCCCGCGGACTTCCACGCATCCGGCGGCCACGTCTCATAACCAAAATCCCCAGGCTGCGGAATGGTGCGAAAGTTCCACGCGATCGCTCCGGTCCGCACGTCGTACGCGCGGATATCCCCCGGCGCCGCCGGATGCGCTTCATTCACGCGCGTCCCAAGGATTAACAAATCCTGGTAGATAACGCCCGGCGTATTCGCAAGCACATACAACTTCGACGAGTCACGACTCAGCCCAGCGCGCAGATCGACCCGCCCATCCTCGCCAAACGAAGTAATCGGTTCCCCGCTAGCCGCGTTGAGCGCGATCAGATGAAATCCCGCCGCATAAAAAATCCGCGAATCAGCCCCTTCTCGCCAATGCATCAACCCACGATTCACCCCGCCCGAAGACCCACCCGACCCAAACGGATTAAGCACCCATTTCTCCGCGCCCG
>JBGTJY010001114.1:0-2778 GCA_041744855.1 Candidatus Hydrogenedentales bacterium | reverse complement strand
TCGAATTACAAGACCCGCTCGAGAACTTTCGCACGGTCGAGACTACCGTCGACCAACAGACCGATGTCGCCGTGACCGTCTACAACAACGGCCTCGGACTCGTGCGCGATCGGCGCAAAATTACACTCTCTCCCGGCCAGCTTTCGCTCACTTTCATGGATGTCGCCGAGCTGATCATGCCTGAGACGGTGAGCATCCGTTCGATCACCCAGCCCGGCTCGCTCAGCATCATCGAGCAGAATTACGAGTACGACCTGATGAGCCCCAGCAAGTTGATGGAAAAATATGTCGGTAAGCCCGTTCGGCTCATTTCGTTCGACGATCAACAGCGTTTCACTGAACAGGACGCCACGCTGCTCGGCGTCAACGAAGGGCCAATCTACCAAGTGGGCGAAGAGATTTATCTGGGCCATCCGGGGACCGTGGTATTACCGGAGATGCCGGAAAACTTGATCGCGAAACCCTCGCTGATCTGGCTGCTCGATAGCTCAGCGGGCGAGCAGGAAATCGAGGCGACGTACCTGACGAACGGCATCACGTGGAAAGCGGACTATGTGATCAAGCTCGATCGCAACGACCAACAGATGGACGTCGACGCGTGGGTCACGCTCGACAACCGTTCCGGCGCGCCGTATAACAACGCGCAGCTTAAGCTGGTCGCGGGCGACGTCAACATCGTGCCCCAGTCGTTTGACAAGTTTGCGCGCGGAGGCGTCGCCATGGAAATGGCCGCAGCGGCGCCGATGCGCGAAGAGTCCTTCGCGGAGTATCACCTCTACACGCTGCCGCGGCGCACGACGATCAAACAGAACCAATCGAAGCAAGTCAGCCTGTTTAACGCCGCGCGGATTGGCGTCAAAAAGGTCTACGAATTCCGCGGCAACATGGCGTACTACAGCCAGCGCATCGAGCCCAGGACCTTCTCGGAAAAAGTCGATGTGATGGTCGTGTTCCAGAACGAAGAAGAGAATCAGCTCGGCATGCCGCTGCCCGGCGGCATCATGCGCATCTATCAGGAAGACAGCGACGGCATGCTGCAATTCGCCGGTGAAGACCGCCTCGAACACACGCCGAAAGACGAGGAAGTCCGGCTACGCATGGGCCAGGCCTTCGACGTCGTCGGCGAACGCAAACAGACGGATTTCACGGTGATCGCGAACAACATTCACGAATCGGCGTACGAGGTTGTCCTGCGCAATCACAAGGAAATCGCGGTGACGGTCGATGTCATCGAGCCGATGCCCGGCGATTGGACGATGGTCAGCCAGTCGCATCCGCACGTGAAAAAAGATTCGGCGACGGCGGTGTTTTCGATTCCCGTCGAGCCCGATGGTGAAGTCACGCTCACCTACCGCGTACGCGTGCGGTACTAATCGCGACAACTATCTCGTCATTGCGAGGCCGCGCGCCGTCGAGGCGCGCGGCCGTGGCAATCTCGATACTCAGATAACCCGGGTACCTCGAATGGTTTACGTGAGCGCCGCCGAAATGCGGGAAGCCGATCGGCGTTGCATCGAGGTGATCGGTATTCCCGGCGCGGTGTTGATGAACAACGCCGGCGCCGCGGTGTTCCGTGAAATTGAGCGCGGGCCGGTTGGGATCGTCTGCGGCAAAGGCAACAACGGCGGCGATGGGTTCGTCGTGGCGCGATACGCGTTGCTCGCGGGGATGGACCCGCGCGTCGTGTTGTTGGCGCGGCGGAGCGAAATTCAGGGCGAAGCCGCTGTGTTCATGCACGCGTACGAGAGACTCGGCGGCAATCTCATTGAAGCGAATGACGAAAGCTCCGCGTCGCGCGAAGTCGCTAACCTCGCAAATTGCGCGACGCTGGTGGACGCGATGCTCGGTACCGGCGTGACTGGCCCCGTACGCGGCGCGTGCAAAGCGGCCATCGAGCATTGGCCCGGAGTGCCGACCATCGCCGTCGACGTCCCATCGGGCATGAATTGCGATACCGGCGAACCCAACGGCGCGTGCATCCGTGCATCGGTAACGGTGACTTTCCAATTTGGGAAGAAAGGATTCGCCAATCCCGCCGCGAAACTGTACTTGGGCCGGCTCGTCGTGGCGGATATTGGAATTCCGTCGGTGTGCGCCGACGACGCAGCATGGGCGGAACTGGAACGGTCGATTGGCAAGCGGGACTGAAACGATTCGAACGTTCGTGGCGATTGAATTGCCCGCCGATATTCGGAGTCGGCTCGGCAAATTGACTGAGCAGTTGCGCGCTTCAGGAATGCGCGCGTCCTGGGTGCGCGCCGAGTCGATGCACCTGACGTTGCGCTTCATCGGCGACACGACTCCCGCTCAACTCGCTTTGCTGCGCGATGCGCTTGGTCGCGCGACGACAGACGCGATCGCGATGAAATTTAACGTGCGAAGTCTCGGCGCCTTTCCCAACCTGCACAAACCGCGCGTGCTGTGGGCCGGATTGGGCGGCGAGACCGATTCGTTGGGAGTGCTTCAAGCGAAGATAGAGTCGGCCTGTCGCGGTGTCGGATGCGAACCGGATAACCTTGCGTACCATCCCCACGTCACACTGGCCCGTTTTCGCGACGCTCGAAGCGCCACGGGATTGCAGGACGCGATCGTGCCATTCCGCGATTGGACGGGAGGCGATTTCGAGGGGCGCAGTGTTACACTATTTGCGAGCGCACTATTTACAAGTGGATCGCGTCGCGAAGGCGCGCGGCATAGCGTACTCCAGGAATTTCCGCTGAAATGCTCGTAGAAACTATTTACGTCCTATTTACGTTATACATGGTCCTGATTCTGCTT
>JBGTJY010001113.1:0-5321 GCA_041744855.1 Candidatus Hydrogenedentales bacterium | reverse complement strand
GCGGCGTTATTCGTTGATGTGGCGGCGATACGGCGCGCCGCTTAAAAAGCAGCGCTAGAAATAACCGCCTTGCCGACTTTTTTTGAAAGCCCCGCAGGAATGACTTGAGAAGGACGACACCCCATTCGAAAACTGATCTCGCCGTGTCATCCGTTGGCGGGCTGCGTTACAATGCACTCGTACGCGGAATTTGTACCATGCACTGGGGATGCCTGTGTCCGCTTTTACAATGCTTCGCGCATCGAAAACAAAATTGAGGCTGGGGCTCGTGGCTTGGACCATGAGCGCGTGCTGGCTCGCATCCGCGCAAGAGCCAGCCCCAGCCGAAACGCCCGCCGCGCCGCCTCTCACGATTCAGCAGGTCGAGGAGAGCATCCGCATCGTCACGGAGAACACCGCGCTCGACGAAACGCTCAAGAACACCCTGCTCGAAATCTACAACCAGGCGCTCGAGCAGCTCCGCCTGAGTCAAGAATGGGAGCAACGCGCCGCGCAATTCGAAGAAGAAGCGCGGCTCGCGCCCGAGCGCGCGGCGGAATTGCAAACCTCGCTCGAGAACCCGCCTGGCGACGTCAAAATCCCCGACGACCTCGCGCCGATTGAGTACGAGCAACAACTGCTCGAGGCACAGTCGGCGCTTGAGGCTGCGCGCGCAAAAGTGAACGACCTAGAGCAGGAATCGAGCCGACGCACGGCTAGGCGCCGTGAATTGAGCGAATTGCAAACCGCGACCACCCAAACCATCGCTCAGTTACAGACACAAGAATCCGCGCCGCCATCGCCCACCGAGGCGCCCGAAATCGTTCAAGCGCAACGCGTCTTGACGCAGGCGCGCCGTCAAGCCCGAGAACGCGAGGCGAAGGCCTACGAGGCGGAACAAAAAAGTTACGACATTCGCCGCAGTCTCGGGCTCGTGAACTTGCGGTTGGACGCCGCCGTCATCGAACGCCGGCAGGCGGAGCAACGTCACGCCCTCCTCGACGAAACAGTCCGGCAAATTCGCGAAAGCGTCGCCGAGTCCGCGGCCGAGCAAGTTGGGGAGGATACCTTCCTCAAGAAAATCCCGCCCGAAATGATCAACGCCCCGATTGTCGAAACGGTGCAAACGCTCATCGTAGAGAACAAGCGCCTTGCGCAACTTCGCACCGGCCCCGAGGGGTATCTCGCGCGAATTTCGAACGCGCGGGAAGTCGCGAAGTCGCTCGAGGCCGAACTCGCGACGCTTCGGTCCGACGCGGAGGATCTCCGGAATCAGGTCGAAAAATCAGGATCGAGTGAAGCCGTCGGCGCGCTGCTCCGCACGCGGCGGCGTGAGTTGCCCGACGTGCGCGATCACCGGCGGCGCATCAAAGCCCGCTCGGAAATCATTACGCAGACGGACCTGGCGCAACTGGAATTCACCAACAAACGCCAGCGCCTCTCCGACGTGGATGCGGTCCTTACCGAAATGCCTCCCGTTCCGCGCGCCTTGTCGGAGTTGGACGACATCGACGTCGAGCAAGAAGTACGCGCGCTGCTTAACGAGCAGAAACGCATTCTTGACGATCTCCTCGTCGACACCGAGGACTTTCTCGTTCCGTTGTGGACTGCGACGGACACCGAACAACTGATCGTCAATGAAGCGACCGAGATCGCGGCATTCGTCGACGAGCGAATTTTTTGGGTACGCAGCGGGCGCGTGCTCGGCATCCGTGAATTCTCGATTGCGGAGCAGCCCCTCCAATGGCTCTACAGCCGCCGAAATTGGACCGCCGCGGCGGAACAATTCTGGGTGCGCACGCGAGACCATCTCGGCACGAGCTCCCTGATTTTATGCGCCTTTGGCCTGCTGTTGGGCGCGCATGCAGTCCTTCGAAAACGAATCTCCGCGTTTGGCGAAATCGCGTCCAATTCGATGACGGTGTCCTACCTGCCCACGGTTCGGGCGCTGCTCCTGAGCATCGTCGGCGCGGGCAGTATTCCGCTCCTCTTCCTCATACTGGCGTGGAGGGTGAACAGCGATCCCCATGCGCTCGAATTCTCGCTCGCCATCGCAAGGGGACTGATCGCCGCGAGCGCATGCCTTTTCTGCGTAGAAATGTTCCGATACGTCGCGCGGCCCGGTGGATTGGGCCGCGCCCATTTCGGGTGGCCGGAGGCAGTCGTCAAATCGATTCGCAACCACGTGACGTGGCTCGGCGCGATCACGGTGCCCTGCGTGACTGTCACGGCGATTCTCAACTATCACGGAAACGAGGAATGGTACGAGTCCCTCAGCCGGATACTCTTCGTGTTCAACATGGCCGCAATGGCGCTGTTCGGACACATGGTGCTCCGCGCGGGCGGACCGTTACGCAAGGCGCAGTCCCAGGGACATCTCCCGCGCAACTTATTCTATGGCCGATTGGCCTACTTCTTGAGCGTCGCCGTGCCCATTGTGTTGATGGGTCTCGCGATGGCGGGGTACTTCTACAGCGCGGCCCAACTCGCCTGGCGCCTCTTCATCACGATCGCGCTCGGCGCCGGAATTCTCGTCGCACGAGGCATGATCCTTCGCTGGCTCACGCTCGAACATCGCCGCATCGCCATCGCCCAGTACACGGAACGCCTGCGCGCGAAGGCCAAAACCGCTGCCGGGGAAACGCCCGTTGAACATGACAAACTCGACCTGTCTACCGTGACGGTGCAAACCAGCCGGCTCACCAACACGGCCCTCCTGTTCGCATTCGCCGTGTGCGTCTGGCTCTTGTGGTCGAGCGTGCTCCCGGCGCTCAACGCGTTCAGAAATATTGAACTCGGCGGCGCGAGCAATTTGGTCGATGGCCCCGCCCTCACACTCGGCAATCTCTTCGGCGCGTTGCTCATTGGTGTGTTGACGCTCGCTGCCACGCGCAATATCCCCGGCCTCCTCGAGATTACGATCCTGCAGCGTCTCAAATTGCAAGCCGGAGAGCGCTACGCGATTACAACCATCGTCCGTTACGTCCTCATCGTCGTCGGCGTGCTTTGGGCGGCCGACGTCATCGGCTTTGGATGGTCCAAGGTGCAATGGCTCGTCGCGGCGTTGGGCGTCGGCATCGGTTTCGGCCTGCAAGAAATCGTCGCGAATTTCATCTCGGGCGTCATCCTGCTTTTTGAACGCCCCATCCGCGTGGGCGATACCGTCACCATCGGCACGATCAGCGGGAAGGTCTCCCGCATACGCATGCGCGCGACGACCATCATGGACTGGGACTTGAAAGAGCTGATCGTCCCGAACAAAGAATTTGTCACGGGCCAATTGATCAATTGGTCGCTCAGCGACACGACGATTCGCGTCGTCATTCAGGTCGGCGTCGGATATGGCTCGAACACCGAAAAAGTCCTCTCGATCCTATACAGCCTCGCGCGCGAAAATCCCCTCGTGTTGAAAGACCCATCGCCCGTCGTCGTGTTCGTCGGCTTCGGCGCGAGCTCGATGGATTTCGAATTGCGCGCCTATTGCCGAATCGACGATTCCGTCAACGTGAAACATTCGCTCCACATGGAAATCGAATCGGCCCTGCGCAACGCGGGAATCGAAATCGCCTTCACGCAACAAGACATCAACATCCGCTCGATCCACGGCGTACTCAATGTCCAGCCCGTCGAGTCGCCGGACGAAACGCCGGCATTCGCGAATCCGGACCGAGAGTAGAAACCTTAGGTCAGTCATTCTGAGCGCCAGCGAAGAATCTCATTCGCGCGATTTCCTGACGTCTTGCTCCAACGGTGATTCTTCGCTGGCGCTCAGAATGACTAGTAGTCGGATTTCAGGATAGCTTCTCGCACTCAGTTTCAGTAGGGCCGATCCCCGTTCACCGTCACCCGATGCATCGCGCGGCGTTGGCCGTGGTAGTCGTTGAGCGCGAAGTGTTGGGTGCAGCGGTTATCCCAGAATGCCACCGATCCCGGCTCCCAGCGGAATCGGCACGTGAACTCCTCGCGCGTCCCGTGTTGATACAGGTACTCGAGTAGCGGCTTGCTCTCGCGGCGCGTCATGCCTTCGAATTTTTCAGTGAACGCCTCGTTCACGAAAAGCCCTTTGCGTCCGGTCTCGGGGTGCGTACGAATGACGGGATGAATCGCAGTCTCGTCGTCGGCGGCTTCCGTAACGGCGACTTTCATCCCGGAACGCTTGGCGTTGTTCTTGGCCGACTCGCCTTGCGTGCCGTACTGACTCGAAGCGCTGTGCACCGCGCGCAGCCCCCCGAGCATTTTCTTCATGCCGTCCGACAAGCGCTCGTAGGCCATGCATTGGTTTGCGAACAATGTGTCCCCGCCGAACGCGGGCGTCTCGACCGCATAGAGGATCGTCCCCAGCACCGGCTCTTTCAGGAAGGTCATGTCCGAATGCCAGCCGCCGCCGAAATTCGCTTTGTCTTCGCGCTCTTTGATGATCGGCATCACTTCGGGGTGGCCGTCCAATCCCTGCACGAATGGATGGACGTTCAAGGAGCCGAAACGCGTGCCGAAGGCCTTCTGCCGTTCTGGCGACAAATCCTGGTCGCGGAAAAAGATTACCTGGTGGTCGAGGAAGGCCTGCTTCACGCCCGCAAAGGTATCCTCATCGAGCGGTTCCGACAAATCGACGCCCCGTATCTCGGCGCCCAGCGCCCCGGAAATTGGAACGACTTCGATCTGCGTCTTAATCATGATTGCTCCTCCCAGATGGGGAACGGCTGCGGTTTGTACTGAGTATATGCGAGGCCAGAATGAATCGACCACGGCTTTGTATCGTCTATTGGGGACTGTTTCGTCGATAGGCGACTGCAGGAAGCCTGAATCATGCCCGAATTGAGCCCTTGGATGTAGCGACGAATCGCGCCCAAGGGGTAGAATTCCCATTGGCTGATAACCTTTCAACTCGTCCTTGCGTTGATCCGCAGGCTGAATGATCCTGGGGCGGAGGTGTACGCCGTGGAGGTCGATATCGATGCAGTACGGTAAATCCGCGATTTTTGCGGGTCTCTTGTTCGCTTTTGCGATTGCGACCGCCCAAGGGCAGACGAACGCAGCTTCTCCCATCAAAGCGGAAGCAATCGGGAAAATCACCGTAACCCACGTCAAGGGAGCAAACGGTCAGACCGATCGTACCTATTTCCTCGCGGTAACCGAGTCGAAATCGCTCGATCCGCAGCGGAAAATCCCCGAGCTCGCTGGGAAGACGATCGCGCTCAGTGGCTCACTGACCAATGCCATGCGGCTCAACAACCGCGACGTAACCATTCAGGGGATGCTCACGCCGGGCGGCGAGATGTTGCAGGTACTTGCCATGAAAGAAAATCCGAGAGCGCCCGTGCGCAGGCCAACGCGCACGCCGA
>JBGTJY010001112.1:0-19766 GCA_041744855.1 Candidatus Hydrogenedentales bacterium | reverse complement strand
CGCGCGCATGCAAAAACGACCGCTCACCGTCACTGCGAATCAACACCACCGTCGCCGACGAACCGGCACGCGCGTCGCGCAACAAATGGGAAGTGTCGACGCCGAAACCCTGCAAGATTTGCGACAACAAATCGCCAAAACCGTCTTCACCTACTCGCCCGATTACCGCCGCAGTCCCGCCGAGTTTGCAGACGGTAGCAGCCGTGACGCCCGCCAGCCCGCCGAGGTGTACTTCCAACTGATCGATCAACACGAGTCCGCCGGGCACTGGCGCCGCATTCACCGGCCGCGCCATGACGTCCGCGCACACGACGCCCAGCGTTACCACATCCAACGCCGCGACCATCGAAATACCCCTAGGAGCCTCTAACGAAATCCGTCATTGCGAGGTCTCGCGCCTTTCAGCATTGCGCGACGCCGTGGCAATCTCACATTTTAGGACGGCCTTTGTTGGAGGCTCTAAACTCTTGCGGCACATTTGATTACAGGACGTTCACCCCAGAGCGACCGCGCGAGTATAGCATGCACCTCAAGTTGCCTCAACGCATCGACGCACGCCGCGCGTTCGTTGTTTCAACTTTCGCGGTTGACGCGCTACACTGCGGATGCGCCCGCTCGCGGCGAGGAGACGAACAATGCGAACCCGTGTAGTCCAATTACTGTTCTTGTCCGTAGTGTGCGTGGCGTTCCGCGCGAGTGCCGCCGACTCGGCCCATTTCCACCACATCGGCCTGAACTCGACGAATCCGGAAGCGACGATCGCGTTCTACACCGCGAATCTGAGCGCGACGAAAACCACCTATCGCGGCAAAGTCGACGCCGTCTACACTGAGCGCTCGTTCTTTCTCGTGAACAAAGTCGACACGCCGCCGCGACGCGGACTCAACACCACCATCAATCACATCGGTTGGGCGGGGAAAGACGGCCCCAGCGAATTCGAATGGCTCAAGAAACAGGGTATCGAATTCCACACGCCGGTGACCGCGCTTGGCCAAAACTTCTACATGTACTTCTACGGTCCGGACAAAGAACTACTCGAAATATTCACCGGCAACCAGAATTACCGCTTCGAGCACATCCATCTCTATGCGACAGACGTAAACGCGACGGCGCGCTGGTTCGTCGATCAATTGGGACTCGAAGGCCGCGGGGATCGGCCCAAGCCCGAAGATGCGAATCGTATTTGGAGCAACGGCGTCCGCGTCGACAACGTCGGCATCGTGATCTTCGAGAAGCCCAATCCAGGAGGTCGCCTTTGGGAAGAGGGAATGATTGAGGAGTTCGAACCTACCAAAGGCAGCGTGATCGACCACATCGCGTTTTCATACCGCGAGATTCAACCGGTCCATGATCGCATGAAAGCAGCCGGCCTCGAAATCGCCGCACCCATCGCGAGCGATCCTGCGACGGGGGTCACGAGTTTCTACGTGACTGGCCCCGACAAATTGCTCGTCGAAATCGTCCAGGAAAAACCGATCCCGGAAGGCATCTGGGAATAAATTCTACCAAGTCTCTTTTCACGCCCCGCCGCATGGATGCGGAACTACAAACCTTCGGTCGGCCGCTGTTTCCCCGCTTCCGTGCAAATAGCGTCGAACAATTGCGAGACGCACGCCATCCCGAAGTCATTGAAGTTTTTCGGGTTCGCCCAGAACTCCCTGAGTCGTCCCCGGTGTTCGCGTTCATACATCAGAATCTTGATCATCATCTGCGCTTTGTCTAATCCCCGCACGAGCCGCGCTTCGGGCGATCGCGCGTCTATAAAGTCGTCCACGGCCTCCGCGTAGCGAGCCTCGAATCCCTCGAACATCTCGCGCGTGATCGCGCGCTCGGCGGCCTCCTTCGCGTCTCGCAAATGCGCGTCCGCGGTCGGCATTGGAATATCCATCAAGCGCGCCTCGCACAGATCGTGAATTAGCGCCATCGTGAGAGCGCGGCCGGCGTCGAATTCGGTGGGATATTCGTGCACGTACAGCAGCGTCATCACCGACACGAAATGGCTGTGCGCCGAGACCGATTCGGGTTCGGTCACGCCGCGCAGGACATACCCGGCGCGCGCGATGCGATCGAGCGGATGAATCGCCTCGAATAGGCGGATGACGCGCTGCTCGAAAGGCGGCGAGTCTCGCCTCATAGAAGAATTGGCCACCCGATCAGGCGAGGTCGTCAGGGCGTTTCGCGTCGTCCGCGTCGGAGAAGTCGAACGGGTCGCCGAGCAGATCGCGCGCGGAGTCGAGGTCTTCCACATGATGCACGGACGCGCGCCGCGGCGGCCGTGCCTCGGTCGATTCATTGGCGCCGTTCGCAACATCCTGCCGGGCCGCGCGCGCCGCGTTTTCGAGATCGGCCATCGGCAAGGGGCCCTCGATCGGCGATTCAGGCGCAGCCTCGCCTTCGCCGGCTTCCTCGATCTGATACCGTTTCGTTACGGGCGCAGTTGGCGGTGGAGCGCCCGATCCCGCCAGTGCGTCGTGCGCGCGGCGCAGGCGCGTCCGTTCCGTATCCCGTTCCGCACGGGCCTTCACAAGCGAATACTTGACGCGATCGATTTCGTTGCGCGCATCTTTGAGCTCGTTGGCGAGACGCTGGTTGTCTTCCCGCAGCCGTTGCAATTCGACAAAGGCGTCACCGGCGACCATCGGAGGAGTATTCGGCTCATCGACGAATCCGAATGCCGCGTTTCGTTCTGCGTCCGGCGCGACTGACAGTTGGCG
The DNA here is from genome assembly GCA_041744855.1 of Candidatus Hydrogenedentales bacterium. Taxonomy (GTDB): domain Bacteria; phylum Hydrogenedentota; class Hydrogenedentia; order Hydrogenedentales; genus JBGTJY01. Next base: position 17,052 of record JBGTJY010001112.1, on the reverse strand, counting down.
CAGTTCGTCGAGTTGCCGTGCGTGGGCGGAATGCAACGCCTCGAATTCGCGGCGGCTCGCCTGGAGTTGGTGCAACAAGTGTTCGGCCTGGTCGAGCATGTGTCGCGCGTTCTGATCGCGGCGATCCAGAATGCCGGGATGCTCCGCGTGGCGCGCGTTTTCCGCCCGAAGCCGTTCGATTTCACCCAGCGCCCACTGCAATTGCTCGTAGGCGTGGCCCAGTTCCGTGCGTACCGCCGCCCATGTCCCCGGGTCGGCAACGCTCGCGGCGTCTATGGCGAGATGCTCGGCATCGGCCGCCGCGCCGTTCGAACCCTTGGATTTCGCCTGTGCGGTTGCAGCCGGCGCGCCGCCATTGTGGGCCGCATGTCCGTTCGATGAACGAGGACGTACGCGCAACGCCGTGCCGTGGCTCAATCGCTCGCGAAAGGCTTCGGAGTATCGCCCCAGCCCGCTCGGCGATTTTTGTGAAGCCACGATTACGCCCTGGCCCGCATCCAAAAACGCGTCAATCAACAATTCGACGTCAGCGGCGTCGTCCTCGAACGAATCGAGCTGATCGACGAGGAGCAACACGCGCCGCACTCGCGTGAGCGGCGAGGGATCGTGCGCGAGCGATCGTGCCGCATCCGGAAAGTGCCGTGCGCCGATGCACACCAGGCCCGAGTTCGGCTTTTGCCGCACGCGGTTCGCGACCGCGTAAAGCAAATGGGTCTTACCCGAGCCGGAGGGACCGACGATCACGACGGGCTGCGCGGTGCCCAACCGCGAGTTCGCGATATCGGCGCAGGTTTCAAATGCGGCGCGATTCTCCGGTGTAACGAGGAACGCGCCGAAGGTGAACCGTTCGACACCGCTGCCTGGCGATCGTTTGGCGGGATTGGCCATGAATTTCCGTTGGATAAATCGGGGAAGCCGCATTCAGCAGCTAAGCGCTATTATTGAGATTGCAGCCGACGCCCTCGCGCGCCCAAGAACCTGCCATTCGATCTACGCGCGGATTGTACTCTGCGCGGATTGTACTATGCGCGTTTTGTGCTATGCGCAGTTTGTACTATGCGCGGATTGTACAATGGGCCTTGGAAGCTGTCAACACGCGTTCATTCTGCTATGATGCCACGGTTGATTCGCTAATTCCGGGCTTCGCTGGTTGACTGCGAAGCCTTCGTGTCGTTCGTCTGCAACAGGATACGCTGCCGCCGTTTTCTCATGCGATTGGATATTGCCGCCCAAACCGATATCGGCCGCAAGAAGGCCCAAAACGAAGACTTCTACGGAATTTTCCGGGACGATGTTCCCAACAATCAGTTGGTTCGCGACGGCGCGTTATTGTGCGTTGCCGACGGACTTGGCGGGCACGTAGGCGGAGAGATCGCGAGCAAGCTCTCGGTTACGATCATCCGCGACGCCCTCAAAGAGCCCGCGCCGCCGCCACCCCAAGACCCCGAAGCGGATGACGGGTTGCTTCCGATACTGATTCGGTATACGCAGCTCGCCAATCAGAGCGTCTACCAAACCAACGCCGACCTCGTACGGTCCGGAAAACCGATGGGCACGACGTTGCTCACCGCGCTGGTCTCGCCGAAAAAAGTGCACATTGTCAACGTGGGGGATTCACGCTGTTATCACTTCCGCGAAGGCGAGCTGATCGGCCGCACGGAGGATCACTCCTGGGTCGATGAACAAGTCCGTATGGGCCTCATGTCCAAGGCCGAGGCCGAAGTCGACATGCGCAAGAACGTGGTCACGCGCAGCATCGGCACCCATGCCGAAGTCGGCGTCGATAAATACGTTTGGCACACCGTTCCCGGCGACTGGATTCTCCTCTGCACCGACGGTCTCGTGAACATGGTGAAGGACAAAGAGATTACCGAAGAATTTCGCGAAGGCGGTACTGCCGCGGAAATCGCGGCGCGGCTTGTGCGCCTTGCAAATGACAACGGCGGCAAAGACAATATCACGGTCATCGTCGCGAACATCAGCCCCAACATCGCTCGGCTGCTCTATTTGCGTGCACGATCGCTGGTCCGCAAAGAGGGACTCAAGTTGTTGTGGCTGCTGCTCACGCTGGCGGCCGGCATCGGCGGATTTCTCGCGGGTTACCTATACCGAAACTCCATGGGCCCCGGATCGTTGTTTGGACTCTGACCCCGCCGGATTCCCTCAGTAGCGCGACGACGGCGATTTCGGGTGGTTCTTGAAGAACTCCCACATCACTTCGCTCGCGACGATTTCGCGTGAGCGGCGGCCATTGCCGATCGGTCGAATGCTACCCGGCCACGTGTGCCCGCCGTTGTTGACGCGATACAGCGAAACGGCACTGTTGCCATCGCAATCGGTCCATTCGAACAGATCGATGGTCGTGCCGTCATTACGGTCGGTGTTGGGCAGCGAGGTCATGCTCGGTCCCGCGCCGCAACCGTTCATTTGTGCCCAAAATTCCATCGATTCCGTCACGGATTTTACAGGAACCCCCGCAAACGGATCCTCGATCGAAAAATCGCGCCCTTCGTAAGGGATGGTGACATCGTCCGTGCCATGAAACGCGATCACTGCGGTGGGGGCATCGGGCGCGCACAATTCGGCGACCTGATCGGGAATCGCCCCGGAGCCGACCATCGCCGCGCCGGCAATCCGGTCGGAGAGCATGCACGCGGCCTGGTGCGCGAGGAATCCCGCCTGCGACAGTCCCGCGATGTAAATGCGGTCCGGATCGATTGGGTACTGCGATGCGAGGTGATCGATGAGCTTCTCGACATAGTCGAGGTCATCCACCACCCCGATCAAGTAGCCGCGCAAATGCCAGGCGCCGGCTGGTGCGAATGGGTAGACCACATAGAAGCCCTCCCGCTCGGCGACCAGATCGATCCCGGTGTCCTTGCGAAACCCAACCCCAGTCGCGGCGAATCCATGCAGACCGATGACCAGCGGCAACGGCGTCACGCCGTCGTGCGCGGGCGGGACATAGAAATGGTATTCGCGCAAGCGATTTTGATGGAGCAGCGTGTCGACTCGCTCACCGGGACAATCGGACGGATTGAGCGAAATCAACGCGACAATGGGGACGAAAAAAAGCGAGCGCATGCGTACAGTACCGACAACGAAAAAATCCGTGACCCTCTCACAACGAGTACGAAAGCATACACATCTTCGAGTGCATGTGCGCAAAATGTTGCCGCGCAACGTCTTTGATCGGCGCGTGTGGAGAACCTGTGGATGAGATGTGAATCGATTGTGAATTCGCAAAAATGCAACGTGCGCGGGCGTGCAGATTTTCCGCGTGAATACGCAAGCACCGTGATCGTGCGAAAGTTTTTCATTCGCAGCGAGTTAGCGCTTCGTTCAAATTTGCCCCTTTACACATGCGATTTTTTGCTGTAATTTGTCGATGCGGGACAGACATCGCACGGTTTTCGATCGACGCGCACGGCAGACCTAGCGGGGGATCGGTCCGGCGCGGCCTCATTTATCTTCCAGAACCAACGGGGGGAGGTCTGTCCCGCACAAGTTTATACTTCCTTGTACTGCATCTACGTTTTCGCTCCACGAGCGATTTGGGGGAATCGTCATGGCAACGCAGCGTAAGCCGGAGTCCGCGCTGGACCGGCTCCCACCTCAGAATATCGACGCCGAGCGCTCCGTTCTCGGCGCGATGCTGTTGAACAACGACGTGGTGGGGGTCGCGTTCGAAATCCTGCGCGAGGATCCGAAGGACGTCTTCTACCACGAGCCGCATCGCCACATTTACGCCGCGATGCACTCGCTTTACAAAAATGGCACGCCGATTGACGCGCTCACGTTGCTCGAACAACTCAACCGCAAGGGCACGTTGGATTCAGCGGGGGGACCGGCCTACATTTCCAGTATCTCCGGCGCGGTACCGACTTCCGCCAACATCGAACATTACGCGCGGATCGTGCTCGATTGCGCCGTGCTCCGCAAGCTCATCGATTCATGCACGAACGTTGCCGCTAAGGCGTATCGGACGCCCGAGGATGTGAACGATCTCCTCGACGAGGCTGAGGCCGCGATCTTCGGCATCGCGGAGAAACGGCAACTGACGCCGATCTACCGCGTGAGCGATCTGCTTGAGGAATCGATTAAGCGCATCGAGGAGATCATCAAATCCCGCACGGGGATCACGGGCCTTGCCACCGGATTCAAAGACCTCGACGATCGCACCTCGGGATTTCAGCGCTCGGACATGATCGTCATCGCGGCGCGCCCCTCCGTCGGCAAGACGGCCTTCGCGCTCAACATCGCGGCGAATGCGGCGATTCGCGACGGCAAGCGTATCTTGTTGTTCAGCCTCGAAATGTCGAAGGAACAGCTCGTGCAACGCCTGCTCTGCATGGAGGGTCAAATCAATTCGCGGCGCCTGCGCACAGGCTTCCTCGCGCAGTCAGAGTTTCCTAAATTGACGGCCGCGGCGGACAAACTCAGCCGCGCATCGATCTATATCGACGACTCGCCGGGCATCAGCATTCTGGACCTGCGATCGAAGTCCCGCCGCCATATGATCCAGAGCGGTCTCGACATGATAATCGTCGACTACTTGCAACTGATGTCGCCGCCGGGTACCTCGAAAAAGGAAAACCGGCAGGTTGAAATCGCCGAAATTTCGCGCGGCATCAAGGGCATTGCGCGGCAACTTCAGATTCCGGTGATCGCGCTTTCCCAGCTCAGCCGCGACGCCGAAAAGGATGACCTCGGCACGCCAAAACTGTCGCACCTGCGCGAATCCGGCGCGATTGAACAAGACGCCGACGTAGTGATCATGCTCGCGAAACCGCCCAAAGCGGAGCAGGAAGAGCATCCCGACATGCTCAACGTGAACGTCGCGAAACAGCGCAACGGCCCGACCGGCGAATTCAAGATGCTCTTCGACAAGAACCTACAGCGTTTCAAGAACCTGACCGACGCCGGAGCGGCGCCGTCCAATATCCGCAAGTTCGAGGCGCCACCAAACATCGAGCACCAATACGTGGAAGATGACGAGGACGTGCCGTTCTAAGCGCCTCTAAGAAACCCCGTCCGGAAATACGGGATTGCCACGGCCGCGCGCAATGCTTTAAGGAGCGCGCCTTCGTAATGACGGGATTTGTGAGAGCGTCTAAAAGTCAAGTCACACCTTCACCTCGGCGGCTTGCGGCACCGCGGTCGGTTTCAGCCGGCGTCGAAGCGACAGCTCGATGACATACAACAAGAAAACGTAATACGTAATGACTTCGCGGAACTCCGAGAGATTCTTGTGAATCACTCCCGCTTCCCCGACCCCGCGCTCCTCAAGCTGGTGCGCAACTGTCCGAATCGCGAAGCTCGCAAGAAGGGTCAGCGCCGAGTACACGTCGGGCGTAAAAAAACGCACCCTGGGCGACTTCGATTTCATAAGCGCTACCGGAGCAATGAGGAATAGCACCACCATCCCGATGTCCACGACTCGCTTTGTCTGGTCCGTTCGATCTCCCTGATTGTGCCAATTCCGCACTTCGCGAGTATCGGTCCACGGAATGTCGTTGATGTACTCGTAGTAGTGAAGGCCGTAGTCGATTTCTTCCAGGAACACAAAGACCGAGAAGAGAGCGATCGCGACGAGCATTGCGCGCTCGATGTGTGTGCGTTGCTTCAACGCGCCCGCGATGCAGACCGCGATCATCGCGAGGAGCAACAGATTCTGCGCGTTCTCCAGCAGACCGAATTCACGCGTAGTTGTGGCGCTGCGACCCGCAATGCGCGGCGCGACGATATTCTGCAGCCACTCGACGCCCGAGAAATACATCAGTACGAGCGTGAGCACGAAAAGAAGCGGCGCCGCGAAGTAAATTGTGAATTTATGCCAGTTCATTGTGGTTTTGTCGCGGGCGGGACTATACGAACGGCAATGGCGACGAGTCAGGGGCGTGGAGTGTTGAGCTTTTGAAGTGGATCAAAGGTCACGTGTTATTTTACGCAGTTCTTCCCACGTCATGGTCTGTGTCAGTGGCGCCCGACGCATCGCCTCCTTACATTCCTCCGCCGTCATTCGTTTAACCGGCGCCGGAGCTTCAAGCCGGACCAATCGAAGCGATCCATCGGACAGTTGCTGTACGTCGTAGACATCGCCGGGATTCGCGTTCGGCAACACGATACGGTTCTCGGAATCGACGCGGACAGTAGGCATGCTGAAATTATTCCACATCGCGCCCTATCGAGAGAAGGGTCTACCGCGCGGCCTTTTCCCGTTTTGCCGCCCTACTCTTCTTCAAATGCCCCTTCTTCAAATGGCCATTCTGCGACTGCCGGTCTCGTGGTGCATCCAGCGCCGCCCGCGCCGCGGCGAAGCGCGCAATGGGCACGCGGTATGGGCTGCAACTTACGTAGTCGAGTCCGGCGCGATGACAGAAATCCACGGACTTCGGATCGCCCCCATGCTCGCCACAGATGCCGATTTTCAAATCCGGCCTTGTCGAGCGCCCGCGCTTGATGCCAATGCGCATCAATTCACCGATGCCGTCTCGGTCAAGCGTTTGAAACGGATCGTTCTCCAGAATTCCACGTTCGACGTAGGCAGGCAGGAACGTCCCGGCGTCGTCGCGCGAGAATCCGAATCCCATCTGCGTCAGGTCGTTCGTGCCGAAACTGAAAAACTCGGCGTCCTTCGCGATGCGATCAGCCACGACGCAAGCGCGCGGGATTTCAATCATCGTGCCGACAAGATAATCCACGGCGACTTGTTTCTCGGACTGCACCTCGTTTGCGACCCGCCGGACGATCGCCGCTTGGTTTTTGAACTCGTTCGGATCGCCGACGAGCGGGATCATGATTTCCGGCAGCACCTTGACGTTCTTGCGCGTCAGTTTCGCGGCCGCTTCGAAAATGGCCCGCGCCTGCATCTCTGTAATCTCGGGAAATACAATGCCGAGCCGGCAGCCGCGGTGGCCTAGCATTGGATTTTGCTCGTGCAGTTGGCTCATTCGCTGAGTGATCGTCGACGCCGGCACGCCGACTTCTTTCGCAAGTTCGTCAATCTGTTCCGCGTTCAACGCAATGAATTCGTGCAGCGGCGGATCGAGCAAACGAATGGTCACGGGCTTCCCCGCCATCGCCTTGAAAATCCCCTCGAAATCGCTGCGTTGGAACGGAAGGAGTTTCATCACGGCAGCACGCCGATCAGGCTCGTTGTCGGCCAGAATCATCCGCCGCACGTGCAGGATGCGTTCCGGATCGAAGAACATGTGCTCGGTGCGGCAAAGCCCGATCCCTTCCGCACCCAGCTCGATCGCGCGTTGCGCGTCCTGTGGACTATCCGCGTTCGCGCGCACGTTGATTTGCCGCGCTTCGTCCGCCCAGCGCATCAGCTTGCGGTACCACTGGTTCTTCTCCGGCTGCGCTTCCATCACGGGGACGTTTCCGAGGTATACGCGGCCCATCGACCCGTTTAGCGAAATCCAATCGCCCTCTCTCAGCGTCGTTCCATCCACCTTCAGCGTTTTCTTCCCCGCGTCGATGGAAAGTTCTGAACAGCCCACGATGCAACACTTCCCCCAACCGCGAGCGACCAACGCCGCGTGGCTGGTCATGCCGCCTTTCGCCGTCAGAATCGCGGCGGCAACGTGCATCCCGTGCACGTCCTCCGGCGAGGTCTCGTTGCGCACCAACACGACGGGATTGCTCGGCGAAGCCTGTGCTGCCGCGTCGTCCGCCGTGAACACGATTCGGCCGACCGCGCCGCCGGGACCGGCAGGCAGTCCCTTGGCCAACAACGTAGCGGATGCTTCCGCCGCAGGATCGAGCATCGGATGCAGCAGCTCGTCGATCTGTTCCGGCTTCACGCGTTTCAACGCCGTCTTCCTCGAGATCAATTTGTCCTCGGCCATCTCGACCGCCACGCGAACCGCCGCGGGGCCCGTGCGTTTCCCCGTGCGCGTTTGCAGCATCCACAATTCGCCGCACTCGATCGTGAATTCGACGTCCTGCATGTCTTCATAATGACGCTCGAGCGTCTTTCGAATGCGCTCGAGTTTCTTGTAGGACTTCGGCATCGCTTCTTCGAGTGAAGCATGCCCCGCGGTGTGTTCCGATTTCGTCGCGAGATTGATCGGCGACGGCGTGCGAATTCCCGCGACCACGTCCTCGCCCTGCGCATTCACCAGCCATTCGCCGTAGAAAACGTCCTCGCCGGTCGCGGGATTACGCGTGAATGCGACACCCGTCGCGGATTCATTTCCGCGATTGCCGAATACCATCGCCTGCACGTTTACCGCCGTGCCCCATTCGTCGGGAATGCTTTCAATGCGGCGATAGGCGATCGCGCGCTTGCCATTCCACGATTGAAACACCGCGCGGATGGCGCCCCACAATTGTTTCTCGGCGTCGTCCGGAAACGCTTCCCCGATCGTCTCCGCGACAATCTCTTTGTATTTGGCCGCGAGGTTCTTTAAGTCCTCCGCCGAAAGCGCCGTGTCTTCCGTCACGCCGCGCTGCCGCTTCAACTCGTCGAATGCATGTTCGAGGCGTTCGCGCACCGATTTGCCGTCAACCAATTCACGGCCGGTGGCCTTCTCCATCACGACGTCCGCGTACATCGTGATGAGCCGCCGATACGCGTCGTACGCAAATCGTTCGTCGCCCGTCTGCGCGATCAGGCCCGGCAACGTCGCCTCGCACAAGCCGACGTTCAGCACCGTGTCCATCATGCCGGGCATCGAGTTGCGCGCGCCCGACCGCACGGAAACCAGCAACGGGTTCTCCGCGTCGCCGAATCCCTTCTTCATCATTTTCTCGACACGACCGATCGCCTTTTCAACTTCTTCGCGCAGCGACTTCGAGAGCTTGCCCTTGTTCGCGTAGTAGTCGGTGCACACTTGCGTCGTGATCGTGAAACCGGCGGGAACAGGAATGCCGAGCGACGACATTTCCGCGAGGTTCGCGCCTTTGCCGCCGAGCAACTCGCGCATCGACGCTTCGCCCTCGGCCTTACCGTTGCCAAAAACATAAACCTGTTTCTTTGCCATGGGATCGAGGACCTTCTAGTGGAAGCCGAAAGAAAAAGCGCGAGAAGCGCGCAGACCGCAGACAGATGAGGCTAGACTATAACGAACGAAACGAATATCCCGCAATGCGCGAGCGCATTTCTTCTTTGTAGTGCAGGCTTCCAGCCTGCTGTCCGTATCGACAGTGTACTGCAGGCTTTCAGCCTGCTGTCCGAATGGACCTTGTACTGCAGGCTTCCAGCCTGCTGCGGCGCAAATCCAAGCTGGCTAGCGAATCCGTTAGAAATACGCTATTCTCGCGCCGGGTGCGACGACATGAACTCGGGCGGGGTTTGCGGATATGCGGCTTCACGAACTTCCCAAACAACGGCGCGTGATCGTCATTCTGAGCTTCGCGCTAATATTGTTAACGTTCGCATTCCCCTATGCCGACTACGGCTATTCCGCCGGATTCCCTCGCGGCCAAGTCATTTGGGAGTGGAAGACTACCGAGTTGATCTACGAAGCCGACGACGCCGTCCTCGTTGGCCGCGGCAGCGAGTTTTTTGGTCGCGGCATCATTCCATGCTGGAACGTCACCGGCAAGACGATCCTGTGGAAATGGGTGATCGCCCAAGCGGCCATCGTGGCCGCGCTCGGGGCGCTGGCATTCGCCATCAGTCCGACTTCGGTGTCGCGCCGTCGAGAACTGCCGGAATCCCCAGCATCCGTCGATGCCGGCGCGGGCGCGTAGGGGCGGTTCGGGAACCGCCCGGGGATCGACACCGGAATCCCCGGGCGGGATTGACACCCGCCCCTACATTTGCCGCGCAATCCCCGCCCCCATTTCGCCGATTCTGAGCGTGGGGCAGTACACTGTAACCAAGAACAGTAACGGCCTTACGGACGCGACATGGGATTTGGAACAGACGCGGAACGTAGCGACGCCGAGCTGACGGTGGCCTTTGGCCGGCGTCAGGACTTGGCGGCCTACGAGGAACTCGTTTCCCGGTGGGATAACCGGGTGCTGGCGTTCCTCGTCAAATCGACCCGCGATTTCGAAGCCGCGCAGGATTTGCGGCAAGAGATTTTCCTACGTGTTTATCGATACGCGGCGACCTACAAACCCGAATTCGCGTACACGACGTGGTTTTTTCGAATCGTGCGCAACGTGCTTTCAACCTGGCGGACCAAAGAATCGAAACGGCTCAGGATCGTCGAACGAGACGAAGATAGCTCCCGGATCGTGGACCTGCGTCCCTCGCCCCGCGAACGAGCCGAAATCGAAGAGCGGTCGCGCGCGGTACGAGTGGCGATTGATACCTTGCAAGCCGATGAACGAGAGCTGTTGCTGTTGCGATTCGATCTTGGTTTGAGTTATCGCGAGATTGGCGAGATTCATGGTTCGCCCGAAACGACCATCAAATCTCGCGTCTACAAATTGCTTGGCGAATTGCGCGACTCGATGTCCGCTGAAAATACAACGCGTTGGGCCCACGAACGCTGAGACGCAAGAACGCTAAGACGCACGAAAGCTAGGGCCCACGCACCGAACATGAGGGAGTGTCACGAGTCATGAACAACAATCACGAACGCGACGCACGCTGGTTTGCGTATTTGCTCGGCGAATTGCCCGAGGCCGATCGCGCGCAAGTCGAGTCCCAGCACGCGCAAGTCGAGACCGAGATGGCCGCCTCGCCGGACGAAGCCGCGAAGTTTCGCGCCGTTTGCGAGGGCGTGCACTCGTGGGCCGCGGAATCGGTGATCGGTCCCGCAATGGACTTGCACGCGCTGCTTGCGAAGGGACAAATTCCGGCGCAGGGCCCGCGTCCCGCGTGGTGGGCGAAAGCCTGGCCATGGGCCGTTGCGGCGACCTTCCTGATCGCGATATCCGAGCTCAGCTTTTCGGTCCAACTCGGCGATACGACGATCGCGTGGGGTCAACCCGCGGCTCCAGCGGCGAGCGTTCCGGCCGACGATTTGTTGAAACGCCTCGATGCCATCGAAACCGCGTCGCTCGCTTCGCAACAGGAAGTCGCGACGATGGCGGCGCGCGCGTTGTCCATTGAAGAGGAAATGCGAGACGCGACGGCGGAACTGGCTTACAACCAGCAACTCGAAGCAGAGGCCCGTTTCCGCGACATCGAACGGCTGATCGCGTTGACTGGTCTTGGAGGCCAGATGCAGGGCGGCTACAGCAGCGCAATGTATACCGATAATCCGTGAACCGATTTGTCGATTCGATTGAGAAATAATTGAGATTTGAGGAGCTTGGTGATGAAAAGCATTAGAGAAGTCTTGGCAATTGCTGGCGGCCTGGCGCTGCTGGCAGTCGGCCCGGCGATATCGGCACAAGAGCAAACAACACAGGAACCGATTGCGGAATCGTTGCCCGCACAACAGACCGCAACGCAAGCCTCGCCGAACACCGCCTCGCCGCACACCGCCGCGCCGAACACCGCCGGCAGGGACGCGGGCAAGGCCTATCGCGATGTGCGCACCATGGCGCTCGTGTTGACCGAGTCGCTCCAGCGCGCGGACTTCATCAACGATGGCCCGCATGTGGCCGGCGCGTCGCCGTTCGATGACCGCATCGACTCGACCTACATCCCGACCGTGGGAGTAGTGTTCAATGTACCCGTGCGATTCCCCATCGTGGAACCGCGGGAACCCGCGCCGGAACCGGCGGAACCCAAGTTCAATCCGGATGAGGACTTGTGGGAGAGGTTTCGCTCCCGCAACGATTCCCGCGATACGGCGCGCGAGCGGATGTCCGATGCCGGACGAGAGGAAGTACGTGTCCGAGTAGAAGGGCAGCAGGACGAGCAAGTGATCGAACGGCGTGAAATCGAACGCCGCGATCGGCCGGAGCCCGCGCTCGATCGACCGGGACGACTGGACCCGTGGGGTAATCCATACACCTTCATGGTGGGAGTTGACCGCGAACCCTACGACGCCGCGAAAGTGGAGGCGCTTCGTAACGTGGTCATCGAGACCCTCGCGAAGTACGGACATCGCATGGACGATGTCCCCGCGGACGAACGGATACTCGTCGTGATCGACGCGCCAAGGTCGCCGCGCAGTCATCAGCGCAAGCCCGAAGGCGGCGATGCCAAGTTCGACCAGGGTTTTAATCCGATCACCGGCGGCCGCGATTGGACCTCCGGATTCTTCGGAACCGAGTCGATGCGCGTGCTGTCTCCGGGTGAGATGATGAATGGATACACGTTCTTGCCGGAGTTCGCCGCATCGCGCTACTTCCGCGATCGGTGGCTAATCTCGCTGCCCAAGTCGGAACTGAGCGAAGGCGTCAGCGCCGAGACGATCGCATCGAAAATCCAGGAAGTGCGATACTAATTCGTAACGCCGGTTTCCAACCGGCAAGCCAAACTGTAACGCCGGTTTCCAACCGGCAAGCCGAACTTGTAACGCCGGTTTCTAACCGGCGAGTCTAGAGCAAGCACCTCGACTCGCCGCCCAAGAAACCGGCGTTTCGCCATTTGCGTCGCCTGGTAGAGACTGGTGTCACCTCGCAACACCCAGACGTGTCTCTTCCCGCAGGGACAACTGATGCAACGAACGGACGCACAACTGGTTCTCGCCGCCCGCGACGGAGACCGGAACGCCTTTGCCGAATTGGTACGCCGGCATCACGGCGTCGTCTATGCCGCCGCGTTGAGCATCGCGCGCGATTGGGGCGCCGCCGAAGACATCGCGCAAGACGCGTTTCTCAGCGCTTGGTCCAATCTATCCGAACTCCGCGCGCCGGGTGCATTTTCCCACTGGGCCAGGCGGATCGCGCGGAATCTGGCGCTGAATTGGGTGCGGTCGCGTGCGTACCGCGATCGATTGGCCGAGCGTTACGCGGGAGAATCGAGCGAAATGGCAGACCCGACCAGTGCGCGTGGCGCATCCGACGACGAGCGCCGAGAACTACTCGCGGCATTGGATCGCGTCAACGCATCCGTGCGCGAGGTCGTCGTGCTCTTTTACCTGGAAGAGAAGACCGTTCGCGAGACGGCGCTCGCGCTGGGAATCACCGAGGCCGCGGTAAAGAAGCGCCTGCAACGTGGCCGCGAAGCGTTGCGCGTGGCGCTCGAGGCTCAGTGGGCCCAAGCGATACGCGACACCGGCGCCGCGAAGAATACGGAAGCGCGCGTGTCGCGGGTGTTGCAGGGCCTCGCGATTGGCCCCGCAATTCCAGAGGCGGGATACGCCGCGGCTAAATGGACACTGGGACATTCAATCGCGGAAGCGGCACGATCGAGCGCGTGGCTGAAACCCGCGCTAGCGGGAGGCGCGGCAATGACAGGCAAACACGTGGCGGTCGGCGTTGCAGTGGTCGTGGCGGCGGCACTCGCGATCTATTGGACAACCGGGCCCGGCGAAACGCCGAGTTCGGAATCGCTGGCGGATTCGGGCGCACAGCACGCAGGCGCCCCAGGCCAGCCAAGCGGAGACGCCGAGACAACGCCCGACGACGCCACAATGGCGCGCACGCCGGCGCTTTTACCGTTCGAACTCCCGATCGACGATCCCGGCGACGACCCTTCCGAACCCGAAGATGAATTGGCGGTGCCGGACGCCTCCGAAACTGACGAGCCTGTTGACGAGGACGAGCCCGCCGTGGGCGAGGTCCTCGTCGCGGGCCTGGTTGTCGATGAATGGGGCGATGCCATTTCCGAGATGGAAGTGTTCGCCGTCGGACACGATGTCGGTTCAGCGGTCTCGAGTTTGGCGATGGCAAAAGAACTTGCACATCAACGGCGGACGCAAGCGGGACCAGATGGATCGTTTTCGTTCAAGGTGCCGTCCGACGTCTCCCCGATCAGCCTCAATGCCGTAAGCGAACGTTACCAAGGCGTCGCCGGCGCTGAAATCAAGGAAGGCGTCGATGTGACCGATGTGCGGATTGTCGTCCACGAAGGCGAGCCGCTGTTGGGCCGCATTCTCTCCGAAGACCGCAAGCCCGTGGCCGGCGTATCGATCCAATCGGTCGCGCACATGTCAACCGGTTCGGCGCATGGCGGGCGTCTGCGGTTTGCCGTGTCGGATGGGGACGGCTATTTCGTTTTGCTTTTCGAACAGCCTGGATTCGCTGCGCTCCGTGTCATCAGTCAAACGCACGGTGAGCAAATGTTTTTGCCGGTCGCTATCGGCGAGGAAGACCCCGTCGAACTCGTGCTGCAATCCCCCGCAGTGCTGAACGGAACGATTCGCTACGCCGACGGACGGCTTGCGACCGACGTTCGTGTAAGGGCCGAAACGCAAGTAGTCATGGAGTCGGAAGGCTCCGCCGTTGTGGTCAGTGGGTCACCGTACTCGGTCGCTACGAACGAACGCGGCGAATACGAATTTACCGCGCTCGCGCCCGACGTTGCGTATGTCGTACACGTGACTCCGCTCAATTCGACGTCGGAGCTTTCGCCGCGCGTCAATCTCGGGCCTTTCCAATCTCGCGATTCGTCGACGCACGATTTCACGCTGGTTGAAACCATCGCCGTGTTTGGCCTGCTGCTGGACGGCGAGGGCAATCCCGTTCCAGGTTCTGGCCTGCGAGTAACGAGCGAAGAAGATCCCGCCGCAACAACTTCGGTTGAAGCCGACGCCAGCGGCAACTATGCGCTCAACGTCGTGAGCGGGCCCGGTCGTTATCAGTTCGTGCCGGGCTACAAATTAAGTCCCGCGAATGTGATCGAGAGCTTCGCGCCGCATCTCGTCCAGACCATCGATTTGCGCGCGGGCGACGCCAACGAAGTGAATGTCACGATGGACACACCTCTGACCATTGCGTTGCGCGTTACCGACGCCAACGGGCGCCCCATCTCCGGCGCGGATATCAATCCCCAGTGGAATCCCGTGGAGAACAGCGCGTACGGCTTCGGAAGCGTCGGCCAAACGGACGCGCAAGGCTTGCACACCTGGAGCGGATATGCCCCGATCGGCACGTACCGTTTCTGGATGCGTAAGGACGGCCACCTCGCCCGCGAGACTGAAGTCTTCGCAGGAGGGCCCGGCGAGGTTTTCAGTGCCGAGGCATACGCGCTGTATCAACCGAGCAGCCTCGAGGGAAGGGTCAACCTGGAAGGCCAAGGCTTAGAAGGAACGAACCTGAGAATCAACGCATCCCGCGACGGCGAGCAAATCGCCAGTGTCACGGTGACTCCAGCGTCAGACGGCTACTTCCTCGCCCGCGACTCGTTGCCCGCGACGACGGTCGAACTTGAGTTCTCCCTCTCGCATCAGGGCACTCGCCTTGCCCCATCGCAAAGCCGCGAGCTCGCCTTTGGCCCTGGTGAAACCGTCGATGTGGGTAACATTCAGTTCGATGCCGAATGATCGTTCCTTGGCCTAAGTATTAATAGAACAAGGACTTGAGGCCTTGACCACGAAATTGATCGAATGGAACAAATTGAACGATCTGCGCGTTCAATGGGAGAGAAGTTTCTGCGAAGCTGCGAGACATGATACCCGGAAGAATAGTGCGATTAACCGGGTGCAGTTGATAGAATACGAACCGACTCGCCGTTTCAGGGTCACTCCCCAACGGGCCACATACGCCCAATGGGCGTCGCCAGCCCGAAATCGGCCTAAGGAGCGCGCAACATGCATCGGAAATCGGTGGTCGGATTCGTTTCGTTCTGTTTCATCCCGCTCGCGGGAATGTTGGCAGGTTGCCCTCAGGGCGAAATCACTGAACTTCAGGGGACCTGGTATCCCACTGCCGGGGCGAAGGTGACAGAAGACTCGTTTGAATCGCTTGTGCATGACTTGTCGCTGGAACTTCCAACAGCGATGAAAGGCGCCGAACCTGCGCAGGAGGCATTAGTCGCAATCACGTTCGATCATGAGCAAATTCTATTGGGGCTCGGTTTTCGCGAATCGCAGACTCACGACGGTCTTCCGACGGGGCCGGGGCCTCGCCCGCGAATGAAGCAAGATCAAGAAGAAAAGCAAGCTAAGACCGTGACGGTCACGTTAATCGGCGACTTCGAATTTGAAGGCCCGTTCAACCTCGACACCGCTTCCGAGCCGAAAGGCTTCGATTTCAACCTCACCGAGGTCACCAAATTCGAACTGGCGATCGAAGTGGAAAGCACCGGTTTGACGCCGTCCGAGATGGCTGAGTTGGAGCAAATCACGAACGAAATCCGGCAAGAACTCGAGGACATGACTCCCGAGTTTCAACAGCAATTCGAAACCGAGTATTTGGACTTGCCTCTGGCGCCCGCCACGTACTTGCTCATGGACGGCGTGCTTCTGCTTGCGATGGGCGACGAAGGCGATACCGAGCGTCCGTCACTCGCTGAAGCGATCGAATTCACGATGACCCCGCCAGGCGGTGAAGGCGAAGGTGAGGGAGAAGGCGAAGTTATTGGAACCGAGCCCAACGGGCGTTACAAGCCCACTTTCACGCAGTATCCCTTCTATCAGTTCAACTTCAAGAATGACGGTTCGTACACGATGTCCTCCTCGTGCCCAGGCGATCAGCCGGCGTGCGGCCCGATTCACGTGCAGTCGTATGGCGATTGGTACGTCGATTTGACCGTCCTCCCGAGTCGCCTCGCGCTCGTCCCAGTCGAGTACTCGATTGACAGCACGCCGATTGACCCCGAGGACATCATGGTGCAGTTGTTCCTCTTCACCGTCGAAGGGGAGCGCACGGTCCTCGATCCGGAGATCATGATGATCGAATTTCAAGGTGAGACGACTCCCGAGGAATTCTTCTCCCAGTCGTTCGACCCGGAAGAACATTTCGCGAACGAACTCGTCAATCCCGTGGAGCTCGAGTGGACCTTCGTTCGCGTGAAGTCGACGCACAACCCATAGTCGCCCGCTAGTGGCGATTCTCCGGAACCATCGGAGATAATTGTCCGAATCGCGCCCCCAGGCGGCATCGCCGCGCTGCGAGGGCGCGATTCGCGCTATTGACAACCCATTCGTATTCCGGAGGAGAGTCTCATGGTTTCCTGGCAGACCGCGGGCGAATACAAGGAAATTCTGTATCACAAGGCGGAAGGCATCGCGAAGATCACTATCAATCGTCCGCATCGGCGCAATGCATTCACGCCGCTCACCGTCGACGAAATGCGCCATGCGT
>JBGTJY010001111.1:0-4869 GCA_041744855.1 Candidatus Hydrogenedentales bacterium | reverse complement strand
GCTTCCGCCCGTTCCCAACTTGTTAGTGTAGTGCCAGATTATCTCGTTCCGGAAGCGTCCCATCGGCAATTTGTCCATTTCGACTTTGATGTAGTGGACTGCATGCCAGTCTAAATGAACAACGAATGATCCCGAGGGCTTTAGAACTTCAAATAGTTTCGTAATGCGTTCCATCATCCAGTCAGTGTAGTGCTGAATGCCACCCTTCCATCGGTCCTCGAACGCGAACCGGTCCCCCCGGTCTTTCCAAATCAGTTCATAATATTGGTTGCTGAAAAACGGTGGGTCGATATAGATCAAATCGACGCTCTCCCTTTCGATTCGATCGAGCACACTGAGGCAATCGCCGCGATAGAGTTGGTTCATGTTTAAGTTGAATAAAGTTGGTCGTGTCGTTGATGCGTTATAGGATACTTGCGACGGTTTCATCTATTCCACCGTTTCCATGTATTTTCGGTCAATCTTGGCAAGTTTGAATTCTATCCTTTCCAGGCGCCGCCGCAGCTCATCCAAATGTCCGGCCTGGATAAGGTGTGGCGTCAACGCGCGGCGCGTCTCGAGTAACTGTACGCCCTCCGCGCAGATTCGCCGCGCTTCGCCGAGATCGCGCGCGCGGTGCTCGTAGTGTTTCGCGAGTTCCGCGCGGGCTTCCATGTGATTCGGGAATTCCGTGACGAGCCGGCGCCATGCGTCTTCCATCACTTCCCACTGCTGTAGGCGTTTGCCCGCGTAGCCGCGCATTTCGAGAGACTCGCGGCGCAGGTGTTCCTCGGTGATCACGGCGGCGAATCCGTCGCTTAGCCGGAGTACATCCTCGTAACGCCGTTGTTGGAAGTGCACGCGCACGAGCGAGACTTGGTCTTCTTGATGCTCGAAGCCTTGTCCGTCGGGACACCCCAGGCGGCGTGAAAGCGATGCTGTCAGTGAAACCAGCGAGAGGATATCGAACTTGTGGTGATGGAATACTTCGCGTAGCCGCCGCGCGTCGCGTGAATACAGATAGTCGAGCCAAATCTGCGGGATGAGATAACTCTCGATGTCGCACTCGCGTTCGACGCCGAGTATCTCGCGCTCGATGTTGCCGAGCGTGCAATTCTGCAGGCGCTTTTTCCAGAAGCGGCGCGAGGCGTGGACGAGGTCGAAGTGCATCGCGCCGTCGAGATGAAAAGGGATGCGGTTCGCGATGTACCGCGTGCGCAGGAGCGGCAGGTCGAAACTCTTTCCGTTATAGCTGACGAGCGTTTTCGCGTTTCGGAACGGCTCCGCGAGGAAACGCAACATCGGCTCTTCGTCGTCGTAATCGCGCATGAAACATTGGTCGAGCCGGAATGTGGCCTCCGTGAAATAGCCGACGCCGACTAGAAACGCGACCGTGCCGGTGCCGCCCGCGAGCCCCGTTGTCTCCGTATCGATGAAGACGGTCGTGCGCGGATCGAAGTCGACGAGTTCAGCGTCGTTGGCCGAAAGCGAGATGTGTTTGCCTGCAGCCGCGAGCGCATCGCCTAGGGCGCATTCGCCGTGGCGTGTATCGAGCGGAAACTCTTCGCGCGCGAGGAAAAAGCTCAGGCCGTTCTCGCCGACCGCGCTGCCGTTGACTACGCTGCCGATCTCGTAGTTGCCCGCGAGGCGTTCCTCCTCGACGCGCTGAAGATCGGCGCGCCACTGCGCACCGGTCATCACGCCGTGCTTGCCGAGGATCTCTAGAAAATTGAGCTTGCCGCGTACGTCGGCCATGGCGCGATTATACGGCCTTCGTCATGACCTGGGGTTCAAGCACACCCAGCGCGTAGCGCGTGAGCATCAGCGCGCCCGCTTTCCCCGCGCCGCCGATTTCGAGCGCCGAGCCGACGCAACTCGGACAGCCCGCTTTGCAGGTGCAGTCCGAGAGCAACTCGATCACGCCTTCGAGCAATCGGCTGTGGTTCACAAATAGCTTTTCGCTGAACCCGACGCCGCCGGGATAAGTCTCGTAAATGTAGACGGTCGGCAACTCGGAAACCGGCGCGCGGAGCTCGGCGTGCGAGAGAATATCGGTGCGGTCGCAGAGTACGTGGATCGGCGCGACTTGTTTCATCGCGCTCGCGAGCGCGTTGAGCGCAGCGCCGAATTCATCTTTCGAAATGCCAATTGATTCCGGCACGTCCATGGGGAATTCAATCCAATACGCCGCCGTGTGCATGGTCGATTCGGGCAAATGGATTTCGCCCCAGCCGACATTTTCGTGCGTATTGAATTTGATCTTCTTGTACATCGTCGGCAGCCACGTCACGCTCAGCTCGCCGCAATTTTTCGTGATCGCGCCGATCGCCTCGTTTTGAAAAACCTCGAGCACTTTGAGATCGACTTTGATTTGCGCGTCGGTGTAGTAGTCCGTCTCGACGGGCCGCGCATATGCCTTGCGATCCGGCAAGTCGAGCCGGTCGATTGTGTACTGCTCGCTTTGGTGGATGTAGATGGCGTTTTCGTAGACTTCGACCGGCGCCGCGAAGAGATCGACCTCGCCGATCACGCGCCCGTTGTCCGTCGTGTCCAGAATGGTGACGTTGCCCGGCGCGGAAGTGCGCAGGCTGATCTCCTCCGCGGGATAGGTGTCGCTGCTCCAGTGCCACTTGTCGCGCACATGCCGCAACACGCGGTTGTCGGCCAGAAATTGCAAGAGTTCGCCGGTGGAAGTCGCATCGAGACCGAACGCCTCGCCATCGACGAACGGCAACTCGAAGGCCGCGCATTTCACGTGGCTCGAAACGATGAATAGGTTATTCGGGTCGACCGTCGCGTTTTCCGGCGACTGATCGAAGAAGTACTCGGGGTGGTTGATGATGAATTGGTCGAGCGGGCTGCTCGTCGCGACGAGGATGACGAGGGACACGCCCGAGCGCCGGCCCGCGCGGCCGGCCTGTTGCCAGGTGCTCGCGATGCTGCCCGAGTAACCGGTCATGATGCAGACGTCGAGCGAGCCGATGTCGATCCCCAGTTCGAGCGCGTTAGTGCTCACCACGGCCATCACGCTGCCGTCGCGCAGTCCGTGTTCGATGGCGCGCCGTTCGTTCGGCAAGTATCCGCCGCGATAGCCTTTGACCAAGTCGTGGCTCTTGTTGAGCTTCTTGATGGACTCCTTGAGGTACGTCGTGAGGACTTCCACGCGCAACCGGCTCCGCGCGAAGATGATTGACTGGATGTCATTGCTGAGCAGCTTCGCGCCGAGGCGGGCGGCCTCTTTGACGGACGACGCGCGAATGCCGAGTTCCGCGTTGACGACGGGCGGATTGTAAAACAGGAAATGCCGCTCGCCGGAGGGCGCGCCGTTGTCGTCGACCAGGCACATCGGCGACTCGGTAATCTTCTCGGCCATCTCTTTCGGATTCGCAATCGTCGCGCTGCAGCAGATGAATTGCGGCGAGGAGCCGTAGAACGCGCAGATGCGTTTGAGCCGGCGAATGATGTTGGCAAGATGGCTGCCGAATACGCCGCGGTAATGGTGCAACTCGTCGATGACGACGAATTCGAGATTCTCGAATAGGCGAATCCAGATTGTGTGGTGGGGGAGAATTCCCGTGTGCAGCATATCGGGATTCGTCACGACGATATGCCCCGCGCTGCGGACGGCCTTGCGCGCGGAGGCCGGCGTGTCGCCATCGAAGGTGTACGTGCCGATCTTCACGTCGAGCTCGTCGACGAAGTTTTTCAGCTCGTGCATCTGGTCCTGCGACAAGGCCTTCGTCGGGAAGAGATATAACGCGCGGGCCGTATCGCGTTCGAGCAGGCGGTGCAATACGGGCAGGTTGTAGCACAGCGTCTTGCCGGAAGCGGTCGGCGTGACGACGCAGACGTTTCGCCCCGCGAGCGCGTGCGTGACGGCCTCGGTCTGATGCGTGTACAGGTCCGCGATGCCGCGCCGTTTCAACCCGGCGGTGAGCTTGGCGTTGAGTGTGTCCGGTATCCCGCCGTAGCGGGCGGTTCGCGGTTCCACCGTGCGCCAATCGGTGAGATGGCGCTGGAAATCGGAATCGCGCCGAAGTTGATCGACGAGCTGCGCGACGTTCATTGCATGGATTCCCCCGTGTCTACTACGCGCTGAATATATCATCAGTAAGCGGGCCTTTCAAGGTCTCTCAACTTCCAGCCACACCGTCATTCTCCGCGAAAGCGGAAATCTCTCTTCACATTTACGGAGCGTCGGGTTATGCGGAGAGATCCCGCTTTCGCGGAATTGACGGTTCGGGGGAACTTTGCTGAAAAAGGTTTGCAAACGGTCAAAACTGCGCTTGACGCGCTTGGGCTTTTGTAACATACGTGCTAGGATTTTGTTCGATAGATATATCGGGGGTTAATGGAGTTGGCCGGCCGCGTGGGCCGATCCGGAGACGGGTCGCGGGCGAACACGTGGAATGCCTTGAACGAGAGTCGACCTGCTGAACGATACTGCTGCTGCACTCATATTTTTATTTCTAGTCGTTCGCTGGGAAAGAACTATCGTCAGGCGCCGGCCTTTTTGGTGAGGTGCAAGCGATATGGCGCGCTACGAATTGGCACTGCTGAGTGCCGAAGGGGAACCCGCGCGGTTCCCGGTCAAGGTCGACGGCTGCTTCATCGGCCGTTCCGATACCATGGACATTCCGGTGGAAGGCAAGACCGTCAGCCGGCGGCATGTCCGACTGTGGGAAGAGAGCGGCACGGTTTGCGTTGAAGACCTGAGCAGTCGCAACGGCATCTGCGTGAACGGCGAGCGCGTGCGCAATGCGCGGCTCAAAGGCGGCGATCAGCTTGTTGTCGGCCAGAATTTCTTTTACGTGCTCGACACCACGCAACCGGCGCCCGCCGCATGGCCGCTGCCCGTCACGTTTCTACCGCCGGACCAGCCAGCAGCGT
>JBGTJY010001110.1:0-3081 GCA_041744855.1 Candidatus Hydrogenedentales bacterium | reverse complement strand
TCATCTCCCGTTGCTCCCCACCCCGCCTCGCGGCGGCGCAGTTACGGTCGATTACAGGCCGGAGAGTGCGTGCCTGAAGAGGACTTTCACCTCTCTGAACGTGTACGCTCGCAAGCGCACTAGTGCAGGCTTCCAGCCTGCAATCGGCGTGCATCACGTCGGGCGAATATTTTTGAGAGATCGTCTTTCTCGTGCCATTTGTCAGTTGACAACCGAAAGCTATTGCCAATTCGGGATGCTTTTGGTAGGGTAGAGCGCTTGATCGGAAGGGCGTTCTGCGTGACGCAGGCGGGTGCGTCAGCCGATTCTTGGAGACCAACTGATGGCACAGGCAATACCGAAGGGCTGCGAGGGACTCATTCCGCATTTGATGATCGACGGATGCGCGAAGGCCTTGGACTTCTATAAGAAGGCCTTCGGCGCCGTGGAAACGATGCGAATGCCCTCCGAGGACGGCAAGAAAATTATGCATGCGGAGATGAAAATCGGGAACAAGCTCATTTATCTTGGTGACGATTTCCCGGAATTTCGTGGGAAGGCTTTGTCGCCCACTTCGTTGGGAGGCAGTCCGGTCACGATTCACCAATATGTGGAAGATTGCGATGCGGCAATCAATCGCGCGCTACAAGCAGGCGCGACAGTCGTGATGCCGGTCGATGACATGTTTTGGGGCGATAGGTACGGAAGCGTCGCGGACCCCTTCGGGCATGAGTGGTCGTTCGCGACCCACAAAAGAGACCTCACCCGGGAACAAATGATGGCGGGAATGATGCAGCAGGGCGGCGGCGCTTGATTCGGTACTTGAAACGGTGATTTGCGCCGCATAGAGAGTTGATCTGGCGAAGTATGACTTGGGAGGCGACGCCAATGGTCAAAAAAGTTTTTAGTTCACCGAACAGCGCGTTGGTCCATAACCTGAAAAACGTGTTGGAACTGCGCGGCATTCGGTGCGTCGTCGGAGGCGAGCTGCGCGCGATCGGCATGGGCGAATTGCCCGTCAACGACTGTTGGGCCGAGTTGTGGGTGTTCGATGAGTTGCGCTTCGACGAAGCGGTCCGAGTGATCGAGGGCGAGACGGACACGCCCGGCGAGTCGTGGGATTGTGAATCGTGTGGGGAGGCAATCGCCGCGCCCTTCGATCTGTGTTGGAAGTGCGGGGCGGAGCGTTTGGCGAGTTGAGGTCCCCGCTTACTGCGGGGCTGTTGAAAAAGTCGATACCGGCACTGCGCGATCGGAGACGACACCCAAAAACTCCGTCATTCCGAGGCCGCGCGCCTTCAAGCATTGCGCGCGGCCGTGGGAATCTCGACTTTTTCAACAGCCCTACTGCCTGCGGGGACGACAGGGTGGGCCTGCGGGGACGACGGAAACGACGCGTTGCGGGCGCAACAAAAAACGCCGAGCGCGATCAGTCTTCTTTGCGGCGGAACTCGATGGTTGGGAACGGATCGTCTTCGTCGATCGGTTCGTCTGCTATCGTGCAGACGTAGATGTCTTCACCTTCGATTCGCAACGCGTGACGGCGCAGTGGCGTCGATCGTTGGTTGAGGCATTCGCCCGTGCGGATGTTGTAGACCCACCCGTGGCGCGGGCAGGTTACGAAGTCGCCGCGAAATTGTCCGGTGGTCAGATCGGCGTTGTTGTGTTTGCACGCGATTTCCGTGGCGTAGAACGAGCCGTCGGTGTTCTTGACGATCGCGACAAACTTCCCAAGAATCTGGAAGGACTTGATCTTTCGGCTTTTGAATTCGCCGATGTTTGCCAGGCGGATAAATTGGGGGTCCACGGAGTATTCCAGATCGTCGCTTATAAACCGGACGCGGAGGACCGCGTCCCTCCCGGAGAGATGACGCCCTCCCACGTTTCGATTGCGCGCCCGTTTCGGGCGGTGACCGCGATTCGCACCGCATCGGCGCTTACACCCGCGCCGACCAATTTCGCGGTGTCAAGCGTGACCGTCGCGGAGAGGCCCGGGTGGATGACGACGGGGCCTTGGCCGAGTATCGGCCCGCCTTTGTAGAGCCAGCAGCCTTCCGAAACAGGAAGCAGCCGGAACTCTGAGGAGCCTTGTTCGCGGACGTGGAGCTGAATGCCGTAGGTAGTGCCGGAGTCTGCGCCATCGGGCAATTCGCGGCCGGAGCCGTCGGGCCAGGGGACGTACAACTCGGCAGCCTCGGCAGATTCGTTCTCGCAGGTGACGTCGATGAGCTGATCGCCGGCGTTCGTCCACGCGATCTTCGCGTTCAAGCTGCCTGCTCCGGGCAACAGACCGAATACGCCAATGGCGAGTCCCGCGAGGATTCCGATGACCGCGATTCCCACGACGATGCCGATGCTGGATTTGCGCGCTTTCGGGCGCGGAGCCTGCTGTTTGAATTTGAGTTCGTATTCGTCGAGGGATAGGCGGATGAATCCACCTAGGGCTTCCGCGTTGCCCGCGTTGAGTTGCGCGCGGGAACGTTGCGCCTGCCGGCGGAGATCGTTCAGCTCGGCCTGTTGTCTGCGATTCTGATCGTTCGCGCTATCGGCGTCGAGGCGGCCACGCGCGACTTGTCCGGCGAGATCGGACTGACGCGACGCGATCGACGAGATCAACGTCTCGATGCGTTGCAGGCGTTGCCGTTCATCGGCGCGGAGCGATTCCAGGATCGCCTGGGCCTTGCGCAGATGATTTTCGTAAAAGCCGCGCACCGAACGGTGACGCGCATCGTCGATGCGTTTGGCGGTGTGCGCCTGCTCGCATTCGTCCAGTTGATTGCGCGCGTACTCCGCGTAGGAATGGGCGAGGCGTAACGGGTACGCGGGTTCAGTCTCAGGCGGAAGCGGCGCGCTGGCTTTGCTCATGTCGCGCGGTTGGTGCATGGTTTTTCGGCGGGTGCGACTCTTCGACGGATCGCAGCCGTTTGTGTTCGAGCGCGGCTTTCACGAAATCGCGGAATAGGGGTTGGGGATGCAGCGGCGTACTTTTGAATTCGGGGTGAAACTGGGAGCCGCAAAACCAAGGATGATCCTTTAGCTCGATAATTTCGACAAGCGTCTCGTCGCCGGTGTTGTGCGTGCCGCTGACAATGAGGCCGGCCC
>JBGTJY010001109.1:0-1582 GCA_041744855.1 Candidatus Hydrogenedentales bacterium | reverse complement strand
CCACCACTTGGCGCGATGAGGCCTAGCAGGATCTTCACCAGTGTGCTCTTACCGGCACCATTGGCACCAACAAGCCCGGTAATTCCGGGCTCGATGGCGATGCTGAGATTGTCAAGCGCGATCGTCGAACCGTAACGACGCGTCAGAGAAACCGTCTGAATGAGAGCGATAACTACTCCGCAACGGTCGGCTGTTCTTCCAGCGACGGCAACACCACCCCGGCCTTTGCCGCACGCCGTTGCAGCGCCTCGGGAAACTCAAAGCTCCGAATGAGCGCGTCCGCCTCACGATTCTGCAGATATCTCCCTTTCTCCCATCCTTCGACAATTCCCTTGGGCGTGCCGTAGCATAAATCCGAAAGCTGCTCGACCGAGAGACGGAGCGATTCCCGCAGGTAGCGGATCGCTCGCGGTGACAACAGATCGTGCACCGCACGGATGCGTTCCACGGCCGCTTTCTCCGCGGCTTCGCGCTGATCGATCGTGCGCTGCTGGATATCGCATTTGTCGCAGCGATAGAACTCACGCGTTACATCGGCGGCCATTCCACTAACACGCATGGAAACAGTCTCCGTATGAAGTCTATAATGCCCGCCGCAACCGCGGTGCATCGACCCTTCCAGAATTAACAAGCTCACTACGTGACACCTCGTCTGACTCTGTTATCTGAGTCGCAAAAACGTTCGTGCAACCAATGTGATGATCGGCCGGTTTCGTGCCGACCCCATGGATCGTCCCAATGTAGCGAAAGCTTTGACAGCGCAGGCGAATCTGCTCTCGCGATAGTAGCATTTGAACTATATCCGCACCAAGTCTGCCAACCGTTTCGACCTTGACGCAAGAACTCTGTCTCGTCCGCCAACCTCTATTTGCCGCGAAAGGCGAGTTGCTGGGCTATGAAATCCGCTTTCGGAACTCGGCAGACGGGCGCAACGCGTTCGCGCAGAGCGTATTAGGCGGCACTTTTGACACTATTCGCGGTCCCTTCCCGGCGTTCCTTTCCTGTCCGCGAGAGCAGTTACTGGACGACGCTCTCGGAGTGGTTGTTCCAAAAAACGCGATTCTGGTGTTACCAGGCGATACAACGGTAGACGATGAGGTACGCGACGCGGTGGGACGCTATTGCGCCGCGGGTGGTAGCATCGCGATCGATGATATCGTCGAGGAACCGTCTCCGGTGGAAGATCTTCTCGCGTTCGCGCATTGGGTTCGAGTAGACGTCCGCTGCGCGGAAGCATCTGTAATCGCAAAAATCCGCGACCGGGTGATGAGTTCCGCTCGGCAGAAACCGAATCTGGTCGCAGACCACATCTACGAAACGTCCCAGTTCAACGCCGCGAAAGAACTCGGTTTTCATGCGTATCAGGGTGCGTTCTTCAGCCGCCCGGAACCGCTTCCGGCCGCCGATCTGCCACCTTCCAGCGTCGCCGCAGTTCGTCTACTGGGAATGTCCAGAAACAATCGGGTGAATGACCGGGAGATTGAGGAAGTCCTCGCTGTCGACCCGGTTCTCACGTTTCAATTGCTTCGTCTAGTCAATTCAGCGTCCATCGGCGTGCGCGGGCTTACTTCCATCGGCCAAG
>JBGTJY010001108.1:0-1925 GCA_041744855.1 Candidatus Hydrogenedentales bacterium | reverse complement strand
GAAGAATGATGGTCGCTCGACTTCGCGCCGCTCACGAGCAGCTTGCGACCGAGGAAGTCCTTATCGTGCAACTCGGTGACGGCGCGTTGCGCTTCTTCCACCGTGTTCATTTGCACGAAGGCGAAACCTTTCGAACGCTGGTTGTGCTTGTAAGTCACAACCTCCGCGTTCTGCACTTCACCCACGCCGTTGAAGAGCTCGAAGAGATCGCTCTCCGTGGCTTCGAACGACAGGTTGCCAACGTAGAGACGCGGCGTGGTGACGGGGACTGACTCAGGCTTGCGCGCCGTGCGCGTCGTCGAGGGACTGGCAGCCGAGCCATTGCGCGCCGGCTGCGGCACGCGAGCGATGGGCGGATTTCCGTTCGAGAAAAAGCCTATTATTTTGTCCCAAAACGACTTTGGTTTCGCCGGCGCCTTGGGAGTGGTGGATGATTTTGGCCGGTAAGGACGATCGTCGCCCCCCCTGCGTCGGGAAGCGCCGCCACGCGGACGCCGCGAGCCCCTCCCGGATGATTGAGATGCCATGATATGGATCCTCTATGTTGACCGAATTGTAGTTCGGGCGAAGCGCATCCAGTGATGCCCGGTCCGCAGCACGCCGATCCCGAAAGATCTGTTCGAGTCGCTCGAAAGCAGTTCGCGTGGCCGCAGGAAACTCCGCCGCTCCATGCCGGGAAAGCGTTCGAAAGGATTGGCGCGCCGCACCCCACCGAAACAGAGGAGTCGCGAACGCTCGCAGCATAAACTCCCAGATTCGTGACGAAAAACGGACGGCCGGAGATTCGAAGACAATTCCCGACATCGGCGGGTAACATGGCGAGAAAGGGGGCTTTTGCAAGGCGGTAGGAAGGCGCCGGCCTATCGCGCGCTTTCTCGTCCTCCTCCTCGTCCTCGTCCTCGATTCCCAAAACCGAAGATCGAGGAGGAGGACGACGACGAAGACGATGTCTGTCACCCCGGGCCGCGGAGACGGCCGAGGGATCTCTCCGATTCTGTTCAGGGTTCTAAAACCCGGACCCGTTGATCTCAGCGCGGGCTGCCCAGGTGGGCGTGCCACGGATTGCATCGGAGGGATCCCTCGGCCGTCTTCGCGGCTCGGGATGACGCGATCGACGCAAACCCCGCTCAACGCCCGCCGTGCGTGCGCAGATACCAGTCCACAAACTTCGGCAAACCGTCCTTGAGCGACGTCGTCGGATGATATCCCAACAATCGACGCGCCTTTGAGATATCCGCGCAGGTAACCGGAACATCGCCGGGTTGATCCGGCAGCCGATTGATCTGCGCTTCCCGTCCCACCACACGCTCGATCTCCGCGATCAACTCGCGCAGCTCGATCGTCTCGCTTTCGCCCAGATTAAAAACATCAAACATCGCGCCGTCATAATTCAACGCCGCCATCACGCCCTGAATGATGTCGTCGATATACGTGTAATCACGTCGCGTCGTCCCATCGCCGAATTGGTCGATCGGCTCCCCCGCATGGATCCGGCGCGTGAATTGGTGAATAGCCAAATCGGGCCGTTGCCGCGCCCCGTAAACCGTGAAGAAACGCAGCGCGACGATCCGCATCCGGTACAGATGCGAGTAGGTGGAACAAAGAAACTCCCCCGCAATTTTCGTCGCGGCGTAGGGACTGATCGTCTGTGTGAGATGCAGGTCTTCCGAAAACGGCACCACCTTCGAGACGCCATAGACCGACGAGCTGGACGCAAAAACAAACCGCTCAATCCCCGTCGCGCGCGCCGCTTCCAGGAGTTGCAAGGTCCCGCCGACATTCGTGTCGTAATACAATTGCGGATGACTGATCGACGGCCGCACGCCCGCGCGCGCCGCCAGATGCGCGATCAGCTCAAACTTTTCGCGATGAAAAAGATCGCGCACCGCATTGGCATCCCGCAGATCCACTTGATGAATCGCGAC
>JBGTJY010001107.1:0-4752 GCA_041744855.1 Candidatus Hydrogenedentales bacterium | reverse complement strand
TCAGCAGCAACGTTGGCCGCCTCACGTGCAAGGTCCTTTCTGTTGACCGGGCTAAGGCTTTGACGAACTACCCAGAACGCCATTGGGTTGATGTCGGTGCCTACGACGCTGAAGCCTAGGCGGCTCGCCTCAAACAGTGGGGTTCCGCCCCCCATGAACGGATCCGCGATTACCCCGCCAAGGCTGTGGCCACGCCAATACGAATAGCGTAACGGCTCGTCTCCACCAAACTCGGACAAGAGCAGGCTCCGAAAAACACTTCCTGGGCGCCGGGCAAACCACTTATGAATACCAATGACGGGGCGGTAAGACTGCTGAATCTGCTTTTCCCGTCTTGCGAGCAACGCAACGAAAGGGATATCGAACCGATTCTCGAGTCCAGGAGGTACGGACGGTACGTCATGAACCAAATCAAGCTCTTTTTGTGTCGTTAGGTTCAAGTTTTCCGGTTCTAGCAGTGGCGGGGGACAGAATGTACGATCTAACGCGTCGGTCGCCGCTAGCGATGACGCAACAGCTCCAGAATTTGATCTAACAAACCGAGGGGGCGGCCACTCTGAGCTAAGCCTCCAACGGATCCGGGTCTTCGAGCAAGGGTCCCCTCAGCATCTGTCATGTTCCCCCTGCCGCCGGAACCGCTTTCACTCTCTCCACCACATTCGCGCTCTGCGCCCTCTGCGCGATGGGGGTCCCGGTGGTCTTCCACTCGTACACGCCCGAGAGGGTCTCCACCAGGTCGTCCTCGCGGCGCTGTATCACGTGGCGCGAGGTGGCGGGCTTGCGGCGGTCGAGTTCGGGTTGGATGTCGGTTTCGGAGAGCAGGAGCCCTGGCGGGCAGGCGTTCACGACACAGCCGATCGCCGGGCCGTGGGATTCGCCGAAGGTGGTGACCGTGAAGAGGGTGCCTAGGGTGTTGCGGGACATGGATGGAATTACTTCAGATCCTTTGCATCGTGGACGAGTTTGTCGGCGGACAATTCGCCGGCGGCGAGGATTTTGAGAACTCGGTCAGCCTGACGTCTAACGGGGTGGGCAATATCCCCTGTCACAGTCACCATCCCTTCGCGCTCCAGTAACTTGAGGGCAGAGTCGATTCGCTTATGAACTTCCCCACCACCAGGCAGACCCCGCCGCAAGGCGGCAAGTTGCCGTCCGCCACCTGCTTGCATATACAACTTTCGCAATATTGTTAGAAGCGCCTTAAGCCCAGGGGAAACATTAAGCCTAAGAATTGCCGCATTTGTGGACGCGTCATCGAAAGAACCAAATTCACATTTCGTAAATCTTTGAAGCGGAAGCCCATCCTTAGAGGGAACACCCGTGATCTTTTCAATAACGCATTCTTCGAAGACAGGACTAGCGGATGAGAATTTTGGACCGACGACCAGCCGACCAATGTAACAGGCGCTCAACTTGATTCTATCGACATGCTGCTCTTCCAAGTCGAGCTCCTCAATGACGCCTTCGGAAAACACCTCGTCTCTACCCACTAACTTGTCAAGCTGGGTATTGAGGGCAACCGCCACCAGCAAACTATCAATTGCCAATTGGCCGAGATTGGGACGTGTGCTTGACTCTTTACTAAGACGCATTCCAATTTCGAATACTCCAGCACTACTGTTGCGCGCTTTCTCCAAGCGGTAGGCCGCAAGCGACACCCCGTTCTCTCTAAGGGCCGAGTTCCATTTCCGATCGGTTAGGTCATACCTTTGCTCGGTTATTGCTCTAGCGACTGCTGAGCCCTGTAGAGCCTGCAATAGATCTTCGTCTACAAACGACCTACCGGAAGGATCGTGTTCTCTCGGCGTAAGACCCGGAAGTCGCTGGAGTTGCATCAGCACCCCCTCACCCGGCACGTCTCCAGTTTCCTTCGTATAGGCCTCTGCTAGGTCGATGCTGCTTATTGCACCTTCTCCCTGCGGCGTCGCTCGCGCAAAACACGACAGCCTCTCAAGTACTCTCCTAATGGTGGCAGGATCCATGACCGCACGGTCAAGCTCGGCCTCACGCTTACAGACAATGTCAAGAAAGGAATCCCACGCATAGCCGTATCCCCGAGATCCGTCGATGTTGAGGATCGTCTCAAGAAGATGCTGATGCGCTAGGTAACCGAGAAACAGCGGCTTGCGCGGCAGCCAATCGGGCAACTGATCGGGTGCGCCGTACTTCCTAAGAAATGTGGCGGCTTGATCCTCCGTAAATTCCCCAACCCGAACGATCCTTGGCGCTCTCCCGTTGAGTCCGAGACCATGCACCATTTCGTCAACAGTATCGAAATAGTGATCACGCCCGCACAGGAGCACTCCAGTACCTTGAGGCGCATTTCGAACCATATCGCGCACAGCCTGCAGCGCCTCATAGCGAACCTGCCTCATGACATTTCGATCATTCGCCTTTGCAATTGTTTGAGTGGCCACTTCGTCAAATCCGTCCAGGATTAGGCACGTCAATCCCGAACGCCAGGCGACAGTCAAACCCTCTCTAGGAGTGAAGCCGAGTGAGCGCGCATGTCTCTCGAGCACCTCATCGGCGTATAGCGCACCCCAGTGCTCTCTAAGGTTGATCGCCACGGGGACGACCTCCTCGCCAGACGCAAAACGGTCGGCCAGGCGGAGAAAGATCTCGCGGGCCGTGAGACTCTTTCCCGCACCGAAGGGGCCGACGAGAACGAAGGCCTCGCCTCGAAGCAAAGCGTCGATTAGCCAGTCGATACTGACGTCTTCAATCTTTGGAGACGAGCTTTGCGACGTGCCTAGAGCCTCCGTACGGGTCATCGGGACGGCAACGTACTCGTCCTCAGGAATGGTTACCGTGTTGTCGCGCAGGTTTCGTGATGACCCAAACGCCGCTGTCCGGCGTTTGGCTAGATAGTCTCGACCATTAAAAGACCTGTCTCTAAACTGTTCGAGTGTAAGAATCTCAACTTTATTCGCCCGGCAATGCGCCACATGTTCGGCATTCAGCTGCTTCTCAGTAATCATCCATAGCTTCGTCTGCGCACCACTCTTTCTTTCGACCTTGGCCGCGGCCAGGAGCTTTTCCACGTCGTCCTTAACCTTTTGGAGCTTAGTGTCCGCAGTTGCCATCAGAAGGTGGGTGATGTCAGGAAGTCGAGCGATTCCGTCTAGCTCATGGAGAACCGGATTATTGCGATACCACTCCGGTTGACATCCTCCCGGCTCTAACCGCCAAACGGCTTCCGCAACGCGGCGAACGCGATCTTCGAAGATCATTCCATATCGCATAGCGTAGCTACCTCGGGCGAACTTCTTGGTCGCCGCGCCTAACGCCAAATGCGCTACGCGCTTGCGCGCCCCCAAAACTCGAGGCGACCGCCGCGTAGTCCGCGCTCTCCTCATCCTCGTTGCAGATCACGTGCGCGATCGCAGTGCCGGTGCCCCTCCCCTCGTATACGGAGGGGATCTCCACCGGGTCTTCCTCGCGGCGCTGCGTCACGTGGCACGAGCTGCCGGGTTTCCTGCGAGCGAGGTCGGGCTGGATGTCACTCTCAGAGAGCATCCCTGGCGGGCAACTATCAACTACGCAACCGATCGCCAGGCCCTGGGATTCGCCGAAGGTCGTGACGGTAAAGAGAGTGCCTAGGGTGTTGCCGAACATGGAAGAAGTCTACTGCATGAAAACGAAGTGTTGGGCACGACCCTACCTCTCCGGGTAGGGTCGAACGCGACCGATAGTAGCGGGCTCGTCTGGTGAGCCACCTGCACGCTATCCTCGTCAAATGGTTGCTCCCACCCCAGTGACGCACAGCCCAACGGCCGTCGCCACCCACCTCTCATGTCCGCACCTGACGCAGCTTGAGCGGCAGCGGCGCGCAGGCACTCTGGTAGTCGAATTCCGCGCTGACCCGCGCGTTGAGGCCCTGCAAGAGCGCGGCAGGCAGCATGAGGCCGAATACGTCCGGCGCCTGGGTGTAGCGGGGCTCACTATCCACGATCTAACCGACCATAGGGATCCCGCCGCAACCCTCGAGGCTATGCGCGCGGGGTACGGTGCCATTGTGCAGGCGCCACTCGCGGGTGATGGCTTCTTCGGAATCGCGGACGTGCTATTGCGCCGCGAGTCACCCTCCGCGCTCGGCGCTTACAGCTACGAGCCCGTGGACACCAAGCTTGCGCGCGAAGCGCGGGCGTCAACCGTGTTGCAACTCGCCACGTACTGCGATCTCCTCGCCACTGCCCAGGGAAGGGAGCCCGAGAGCTTCCACGTCATAACGCCGCTGACCGAGGAAGCCTACCGCTTTGCCGACTTCGCCGCGTATTTCCGGTTCGCGCGGCTACGCTTCCAGACCGCGTACATCGCGGAGCCCGCACCCGCTACCTACCCCGACCCCGTTTCCCATTGCGATGTGTGCAAGTACTGGATGTATTGCGACAACCGGCGGCGTGCGGACGACCACCCCTCCCTCATTGCATCAATACGTCGCACTCATGTGCAGGAATTCCAGGGCCAAGACCTGACGACGGCGCATCGCGCCGGGACGTGGAGCTGGCGCTCGAGCTGGGCGATGCCGCGGGAATCACGGCGGAGCTCCGCGATCGCATAGATCGCTACAACGCGGAGGACTGCCTTTCCACCGAGAGTTTTCGTAACTGGCTCGAAGCGCAACGCGCCGACCGGATTCGGGCGGGGATCGCCATTGAACGCCCCCTGGCCCAGGACCCCGCCCCACCGGAGAACGCAGCTGCACGCGATCAACGCATTGAGGCAGCAAAGACAGCGCTTCTTGCCAAA
>JBGTJY010001106.1:0-8026 GCA_041744855.1 Candidatus Hydrogenedentales bacterium | reverse complement strand
CCGACATCGATGAAGTCGATCCGGCTAATCGATCGGAAGGAAGTGGTGAACCCCCCGTCCGGACTGGGCGTGGATTGGGGCTGGTCGGCGGTCGACTGGGCGAACGGCACCTGCGTCGTATTTTCGAAGAGGGCCTCTTGTCCGTCCTGCACGACGATGCGCGGATGGGCGAGGACCGTTACATCGCCCTTGGTTTCGAGATAATCGACGACTACGGAGACGTCGCTGCCGCGGAATTCGCGGAACAGTGGGTTGCCTTGGATGTCTTCCAATGGCTCGCCGGTGATGGGATTGAGAAGGTCTCTTGTCCAGGGTAACTGGCCGATGCTCACGTTTTGGCCTGACCCGGGCGGCGTGGTGAATTGGGGAGTCGCATTGCCGACTTGAAACCCGACGAGGTCGCCGCCAATCTCCGTGAAGTAGGCCCAATTGATGCCGAGATCGCGGGATACGTTGGAACTTGCCGTCAGCAGATACGCCTCGATCTGGACTTGCTTGCGGGGTTTGTCCCACATCTTGATGAGTTCGTCGATGTCGTCGAGGCGCGAGGGGACGGCGGCCACGGTGATTTGGTGAATCTCGTCGTCGAAGGTGATGAGGCCCATTTCCTCGGGAAGCATCAATCCGATTTGTTCCGCGACCACGTCGGGGTAGGCGTAGTTGAGCGTCCAGGAACGTGTTGCGAGCTTGCGATCGGTCGTCGCGATGAACTCGGCGATCCGCGCTTGGTAGGCCGGATGATCGATCACGGTAATTTGGTTCGAGCGCGGATCGACCCGCATTTCACCGCGCTCCGAGAGCATGGTTTCGAGCACTTCGAGAACGGCATCGGCGTTGATGTGCACAAGTTCGAACACGCGCGGTTCGAGCGAGACATCGAGATTCACGATCGACTTGCGCATGTATTCGATGTTGTCTCGCGTATCGCGCACGTACACGGTGGACGTGCGCGGGTCGATGAGGAGTTGACCCTGTTCGGATTTGAACGCGGTCAGTACGGTCTCGACGTCCTCGAGGCTGGTGTGGTCGACGCTAAACTGGGTTTCTTCCATTTCACCGTAATTTTCTTCCAAATACTCGTCGACCGTCATCACCGTGAGGAAGTTATGTTCGGGGTCGAATTCGTAATAGACGTCGACGTCCTGAAGCAATTCCATGGCCTTCACGGGCGACATGTCGTTGATTTGAAAAAAGGGCAATTGCGTTTGAAGTTGTTGGACGCCCGCCGTCACCTTCATGTTCCATCCCGTCGCGAGCCCGATCGTTTCGAGGAATTGGACGACATTGATCGGGCCGGTGAGACTTACCATCTGAAACTCGCCCGTAGCCTCGATGGGCGGGTACTCGATGTCCCGTAATTTGATCGGGGCGAACACTTTCCCGCCGCCGACAATGCGCACGCCTTCGCCACCGCCGCTGCTGACTGACGTTACCGGGGCATTGGCGTCTCCCACGGACTGGAGGCCGCCGGCGCCCCCCATTCCGCCCTCGCCTTGTTGGCCTCCTTGACCGCCGCGGAGGTTCTCGCGAAGTTGGCCGCCCAGCGCGTCGAGGCCGCCGCGTTGAAATCCTTGGCCGCCTCGGCCGAAGCCACCGCCTCCGAGTACCCCCGGGCCGGGACGGCCCGGGAAGCCTGGGGACTGTTGGGCATTCGCTGGGAGGGACGCGAGCAGCGCCGCGAACACGACGAGCGTCAAGATAGCGCGCGAAGTCTTTACGCGCGTGATTCGTGCAGAGTGTTCTCTCACGTGAATGCGTACCCCGATTCGTTCCGCTGTCATTGCCGCTCTATTTCGACCGTGTATTCGATGCCGTCTTTCACCAAAGCGAACAGCACCGACTCCGGCAACACGCGCTGAATGGTGACCCCGTTGATTTGGTCGCCGACACCCATGAATTCGCCGCGCGGGTTGCCCTTAATACGAAACAGCGGCTTGATACTGTCGCCGCTGCGCAATTGTTGCTTGAGACTGATGCTGACCCCTTCGAGCATCTTGCGGAGATCGGGCGGGATGATTACTGGGGGCGGCGGCGGCGGCGGCGGCGGCGGCGGAATCAACTCGTTCCACAAGGACGGCTTTGCGGCGATGCGGGCCATGAGCTCGACGTAGTCCACGCCCGAGGTGGTCGTGTACTGGATGTCCTGCGGCTGAATTTCCGCGAGACGCGCATGCAAGGCGGCCTGCCGCGCGTCCATCGGATTTTCTTTGGCGCCGCGCACATACCATGCGGCGCAGGCAATGACGCCCGCCGCGCAGAGACCCATGATGATTTTGTCGATCAACGTTTAGTCTCCATACGGCGTCAACTGAACGTTGTCCAAGTACACGGGCTGACCAGATTCGGACAGCTCGACGTAGGGCGCCCACACTTCTGTTTCGTTCGCGCCGCTGGCCGGCGTAAAGAGAAGCTCGCAGCGATAGGTGTTGCCCCCGCCTTCAATTTGCCTTGCTTGCGTGAAGGCGTCCGCGGCGCCCGGTTCACGCACGCCGAGCAGGACCGGCGCTTCCGAGGTCACGTCGAAACTCAGGCGATACGAGCGGCCCGTCTGCAGCATGGACTTGGCATAGACCGCGCCGCCGTCAGACGTGGCGACCGCTTCGAGACAGCCCTTGCCTTCGGTGGCGAATTCGAGGTTGCGCGTCATCCGGCAACCATCCGCGGACCAGCCCGGCGGCGCGTCTTCATCGTCCCACAGTTCGAAACCACCATCGGCGAGGAGAACCGCCGCGTCCTGGCTCTCGTCAGGCGCGGCATCGGGATCGCTGTTGAGAACGGTGCGGGTCAGGTCAATGAACGCGTGTACGGGCGTGCCCGATGGTTGGCGGCCCAGTTCGAGTCCGTCGATGCGCAACGATTGATTGCTCTTTTGCAGCCGCTCGATGAAGCTCATGACGTTCATCGGACCCGCTGGATCGATGCGCAGTGCCAATTGATATTCGCGGTAGCCCTCGTCTTCGTCCTCATGCAACGTACCCGCGCGAAGATTCGGGATGCTGACCATATAGTCCGCCTGCTTGGGGTCTTTTTTGTCAAGGTCTTTGAGCGCCAAACGGTACACCTCCTGGCGCAGGCGATCTTCGATTTCCTCTTTGGACCACGCGCTCGAGTGTTGCGCCGACATCGCACGGAAGGCCTTTTCGGCGCTGGAACTCTGGGCGTCTTGTTCGCGCAGATTGACGAGGTCCTGCTCGAGTTGGGCGATGCGTTGATCGAGGCTCCTGATGTTTTGCTGCCCGCGATAGCCGATGAGGAAGCACAGCGAGAGCGCGAGCATGCCGCCGGTGCCGTAGAACAAGCGCCGTTCGCGCGCCGATAGTTTCGCCCAGTAGGCCCTCATTCGACGGGGACCTCCGTGAACGGCAGGGCGATCGAGTAGTCGAAGACTTCCTGATTTCGCTCGGAGGACTGATTCTCGTACATCGTGCTGGCCCGGGCGAATTGCGGCACGGAACTCTTCCCGATTCCGCGCAGGGCCTCGGCCATGGTGTGGATTTGACCTCGCGTCATGGCACGGCCAAACAGCGTAATGCCTTCGTCACGCCGGTATTTGATGTTGGTGAAGTTGAGGCCGTTGCGCGGGGCGACGTCGCATAGCGACGCGACGAGTTCGAGGATCGTGTCCTTCCGCGCCACTTCTTGCTGCAGGCGTTCGAGATGGCGGCGTTTGTTCATCGCGTCGCGTACGCGCGGGCGCAACGCGTCGGTACGCTCCTCGAGTTCCGCGATGTACGTCGTGCGTTGGTGCACTGCCTGGAAATAGACCGCGCCGACGGATGCGAAGAGAATCGCGAGCGATGCGGCAACCCGGATCGCCGTCGTCTTGGCGGAGGCCCGCTGACGTTTCGCCAATTCGACGCGCGGCGTCAGATCGATGGGACAAACACTGGAACCCTGAACCGTCAGCGCCGCGCCCCAGGCAACCATGGGAATGCCCGTGATCGGCGCGCCGCCTTCGGCGATGCGTGCCTGGGCAAACCCCGCAGGTTCGCAGAGTACGCCGGTATCCTCGGCCAGTGCGGTTGCGAGGGCCGTTACGTCCGCTACGTCCGACGCGACGAAGACTTCCGACGCCCCGATGCCGTCGACCGATTCCCGGCGATGGGCCGCGAGGGCCGCGCGCAATTCGGTCGAGAGCTCGGCGATCGTGCCGGGGCTTGGTGCCTCGTCCCAACGAATATCCGAGGCAATACCGCGGCTGTACTCGGCTTTCGAGCCGTTCATCACGAGAATTTCGAAACCGGCCGGACCGAGATGCAGCAGTCCACGCACGCCTTCGGATGCCCGATCGAGCGATTGCATCGCGGTAAAGAGGCAGGCGGTGCTCCAGAGCACGCTTTCGACTTGAAGCCCTGCGTTACGCGCGACGGCGATGGCCTGATTCAGCGTGTCGTTGTGCACAACCGCGACGAGCACGCGCGAGTTCCCGCCTTCGAGGCGTTCGAGGATGTGATGCGCAGTCACGAGCTCGGCCAACGGATAAGGGACGAGGTCTTCGGCGCCGAGGCGCACCATACCGGCGATTTCGGGGTCGTCCTGCGACGGCAGTTCCATGATGCGGGACGTGACTTCGTGGCGCGGCAGGATGATGAACGCGGGGTCTTGCGCGCAGCCGAGTTCCTGGGCTAGCTCGCCCAAAGACTTCGACACCGCAGCCGGTTCATCGGTGGACCAGGAACCATGGCGAACGGCATGAGCAGTGACTTGTAAATGTGCGCCCGTGGCTTTTACGCGCAAAATGGACAGGGCGCTCGTGCCGAACTGAACGAGCGTGAAATTCCCTGATTTACGTGCGAACGACATCTTCGCTCCATTCGAGCACGGATCGGAAGCCGCCCGCGATTTGGACGACCGCCGTGACGCGCGCCACGATTTTCCCCCGCCGGCGCGTCGCGTAGGCTTCGATTGTAAAGTACTCTGAATTCGTCGTGCAAAATTGGGCGAGCGGCGCGAGTTTGTCGGCGGTGATTCCAAGTTTTTCGCTGATATCGGCGAAACTGCGGAAACCCTGATCGTCTTCCGTGTAAAGCTCGCCGTCGCCCCCGGCGCGGTAGCCGAGGATTTCGTCCACCACGTTGCCCTGAACGCGGGGTACCGCGCGCAGCACGGGCTCGGACGCCGTGTTCAGATTGATGCCTTGTCCCCAAACCGACAGTATGTCGCGCAGGCCGGTGCCGGGTTGCCTGCCGTACCAATCCCTGTCGTCGATGCCGGACAAGGCGCGGACTTCGTCGATCGAAATGAAGCTTTGCATTTCGAGGCCATCGTCGCCGCCACGCCGCCGGGTAATGATTTTCCGCACGACCGTCTGCGAGAGACCGTCGATTTCGTTGAGCATTTCCTCGGGCGCGAAATTGACCGAAATGCGGCTGCTGCAATCCTGAATACGGTACCCACAGGCATCGAACTCAAACGCGGGATCGTTCGTGGCCTCGTAGTGAGTCTCGCCGTGCAAGATGTCGAGCGGTTTCGCCCAACGTTGGTCGTAGCCGGTGTAGCCTTCTTTCTTTTCTGAGATGTCGACGATCAGGCGGTTTCCCAGCTCGACGATCCCGCGCTCGGCCGCGCCGCGGGCCATGTGCAGGGCTTGTGCGTGGTCGAGCGCATACCAGGCGACTTTGCGCTCCATCATCGAGCGGCGGGCAAAGCCGAGCGCGAGGACGAGCATGATCGCGAGAATCCAGAGGACGGAAACAAGGACGAAGCCTTGAGAGTAGCACGGGCTTCCAGCCCGTGAGGTTTCGTGACTAAGGCCCACGGGTTGGAAGACCGTGCTACTTTCGTAACGAAGGCCCACGGGCTGGAAGCCCGTGCCACGCGATTTCATCGATGGGTGGAAAACCATTGCTCTGCTAGATCCTGGGGCAGCCCACTTGACGCGCCACGAAAGACTACGTAGTTCTCAAACGATTTAACGCCCATTTCGGCTGACGCGCTCGGGTCTTTTAGGCTCAAGGCGATTCCCACGGCCTTGGGCATTCCCCAACATTTTTCGTTGTGATTTTGGGTGAACATCTCGCGTTTGGGCGGTGGGGCCGCGCCCGATGACCGCTCGATCGGGGGCTGCCAGTGGTACTGGATTTGGAAGTGTTGGACGTTGGCCGCAAGCTCGAAATCGTAGCGGCGGCCCAGGCGCATGCGGCCGGTATCCTGCGCCTCTTCGCAATCGGGGGACGCGACCATGCTGCCCTCGACGGTCTGCTCTTCGCGGATGAGGCGCTTACCCGTACGGCCCGAAGTGCCCGCGAGACGATAGCGTACTTTGAGCCAGCGCGGGCCCACGCCGTCCTCAATGTGGAGCGGCGACGACAAGGTGAAGAATTCGATCTCGTTCGATGTGCCGATGAACCAGGGAAAACTCGCGGGCGGGGTATTCTGAAGTTCGCGCGCCATGAGGCCCAGCGCATACCGCGCGTCGTCGAATACTTCGTAATTCGTCTCGCCGTACTTCCAGGCATTGATGGCGGAACTCAGCGCCGTATACACGCCGGCCATGACGATCGAGATAAGGGTCGTCGCGACGACCAACTCGGCCAGCGTGAAACCCGCCGTGCCGCGATGGGATTGTGCTCGCGTCATTGTGCCGGCGGCGTGTAGGGAACCCATAGTTTTTCCGTGTCGAACAGGGTTTCCATCGACTCCGAAAACGGTTGGCCGCCGCGTTCCCACGAGACCGTGGCGTGGACGTGCGCGAGCCAGCGCATCGGGTATTGGAATTGGAACTCGTTCTGCACCGGCGGGGGCGGCAGCGGGATGTCGGCCTTACGCACGGTGTATTGCCAGCGAAAGCGTTCATGCGGCGACGGAAACGTTCCGGCGTCCGAATGCTCCGTGATCTGCGCTTGCATCTCGAGATCGGCGATGATCTTCTCGAGCAGGAAACGCACCTGCGTGTAATCCTGCGCCTGGCCGCGCGTGATCAGCGCCTGTTGGATCGTCCCGTGGATCGCGTACACGCCCGCGGTGAGCAAAACGAGCGCGACGGCCGCTTCGAGGAGGATGTACCCTTGCTCAGAACGCCGTCTTGTCATGGCATTTCGATAACCATGCGGCCCGCGCGGCCCCGGGTCTGAATTTCGTAATGGCGAAAACGCATGCCTTCCTTCTCGATATAGACAGTCGCGTAGTCGCACGCGCCACTCGGGTGGAACGAGATGTAATAGGTCTCGTCGAGCTTCTCGTCCTCCGCGGCTTTCGGCTTCTTGAAGGAAAGTCCAGCCGGAAGGTAGGTGAGCTGGCGATACGCGTCGTCCACAAGTTCGTACATCGGGCCTTCTTCGTCGCGCCCGACGAATTTCGCAACCCAGTACGCGTTCTCCTCGGTGTTCAGGTACACCCGATATTCGGCGGCCTCCGAAATCGAAATCGACTCGGCGTATTGCAAGGTCGCATAGAAATCCTGAATCGCATCCTCGGTCTTCGTCGAACGAAACGTGCTCTGATACACCGGCATGACGGCGGCCGTCATCGCAGCAAGAATAGTCAACACGACGATAAGTTCCAGCAGCGTGAAGCCGCCGCGTACGGAACGTGGGGCCGGCTTTTCAGTGAAGAGCCTGGGGGGATGTTCGCTCACGCGGCATTTCCCGCCGGCGCGTGACCTAAATATCCGACTGATCCAATAGCCAAGGCGCAATGTCATCTTCAGTGCCTAATTGGCCATCGGGACCCATCGACAGGAAGTCATACGAATTCTTGTGGTGATCGCCCGGCTTCTTGTAAACATACGGATTGCCCCAGGGGTCTTTGTTCAATTGGCGCACATAGGTTTTCTTGGGATCGTTCACCAAGTCTTCAAGCGAATTCGGGAACTGATCGTTGTGCTCCAGCGCATACAGTTCGATGGCGCTTTCGTAGCTCTTGATGTCGCCGAGGGCGGTCCGTTTGCGCGCTTCTTCGGCGCGGCCGCCGAAGGTCAGCGTGACCATCCCCGCGAGGATGCCGATGATGACCGTCACGAGGATCAATTCGATTAGGGTGAAACCGCTTTTTTCGCTCATGTCTTTTTGCTCCTTCGGGGGAAGGG
>JBGTJY010001105.1:0-2172 GCA_041744855.1 Candidatus Hydrogenedentales bacterium | reverse complement strand
GACCGTTCCGGAAACCGTCTCTCTACCGTCGGATCGCCCGCGGTCTTTACCAATCCCGCGTTGTCCCCGGACGGCAAGTGGCTGGCGGTGGGCAAACTCGACCTGCAAACCCGGACTCGCGATCTCTGGCTCTATGATCTGCTTCGTGGAACCGATACCCGTTTGAGCTTCGATACAGGCGACGACCTTGAGGGGTGCAATCCCATTCTGCCGTCGTTTTTTCACCAGCCTGGAAGGGGCACATTTTGGGAGAAGGGAGAATTCTGGCGAGCGGTTGAGACGACTTTTTGGGCGCTGCACGATATCCTGCGCACTTGGATTGGATGCAAGGATGGTTCAAGTCGCAAGGAGGCGATGGTCATGGGGAACGTGCGCATGGATGGTAAAGAGTCGCCGTATATCCGGTCATTGGAAGAGATGCTGGCCCGGTTTCAGGCGGAGTTGATTGCCAGTCTTCCGGGTTGGAGGGAGCGGCTGGAAGCCGACCCCGGTCAACTGGGCGCCGTGGAGCGGGACGTCCACGTGGCTTTCGCTCGCGGGGCGGACATGCTGATTGCAGGGCTGATCGCCGTGCTGATGAAATCTGCGGCATTTGACCGGGCTTGTCAGCAGACGCGCCGAGATTTTGCCTATCCTCTGGAATCGGGGAGACAACGAGAAATTGGAGTACGGCTGCTGGGTGGCTTGCTGATTTGGGTCACGTCCCTGTATTGCGCGCCGCGGAAGTCGTGGTTTCGTCGGGCGCAGGAGAAGGCACCCGGGGCCTATGTCGAACTGGCGCAGTTCGGGTGTGGGAAAGGCTGCACTCCCGGATTGCAGAGCAAGGTGGCGCGACAAGCGGCGCTGTGCCCTTCGTTGCAATTCGCACAACAGGAACTGGACCGCGAAGGCGTGCGGCTGGATGTGAAGGCCGTCCGGCGAATGGCGCAGCAATGCGGGGAGGGCCTGCTGCGGCTGCGGACGCACGAGTTGGAATTGTGGCGTGCGGGAAAGTTGCCCGCCGGTACAGAACTGGCGGGCCGACGCGTGTCCGTGCAGATCGACGGCGGCCGCACGCGAATTCGCGGTGAATTGCGGGACGCGCCGGCAGTTTCGGAGGCGACCAACGCCGATGGTCTGGTGTGCGAGAACGCACCCGGCCGATCCTGCAAGCGGCCGAACAAGACATTCGACGCGGATTGGCGTGAACCAAAGTTGCTGACGATCTTCGTGCATGACGAGCAGGGGCGGATGGTCAAGAAATCGCGGGCGACTGTGGACGGCACGTTCCTGGGACCCGATGCGATCGCCGAGTTGGCCGCTCTGCACTTGCACCGCCTGGGGGCCGCCCAGGCACTGAGCGTCACGTTCGTCGCCGACGGAGGCGTGTGGATTTGGGAGCGGATTGCGTCGATCGTGCGTCTGGCGAAACTGAAGCAGGTGCCGATTTACGAGGTGCTGGACTGCTGCCACGCGGCTCACCATATCTCGCTGGCGCTGGCGGCGCTCGGGTGCAATGAACAGCAACGCATGCCCTTGTACCGGGAGCACCGCACGCTGCTCAGAAACGGTCAGTGGCGGCGGGTCGTGGAGGAACTGACGAGTCTGGCGGAAGACGCCGCGAAGGATTCGAAAGTCTGGACGGAGATCGCGTATTTGCAGAAGCATGGAGAAGCCGGTCGTCTGAAGTATCCTGCATTCCGGGGTCAGGGCCTGCCGCTGGGCAGCGGCGCCATCGAGAGCAACATCCGCCGCGTGGTCAATCTGCGACTGAAGAGCAACGCCATGTACTGGTACGAGAACAATGCCGAATCGATGTTGCAGATTCGCGCTCAAGTGTTGACGAATCGCTGGGATGAACGGATGGACGAGCTGCGGCAGTATCGGTCCCAAGACGCACGCACCGTCTGGAAGTGGGATCCTCCTGAGATGAGTCCAAAAGCTGAACGCGCTCCGTCAGGAACCTCATAACCACGAGAAAACCCGAGCGAAACGTGGGTGCAAAACGGGAACGCACCCTTCGAATACCGTTCCCAACATTTATTTTGCGAATTCTTTCCGCCTGGTGTGGCCGGGTTGTTTGCCCCGCTCCACCCGACAAAGAACTATCATCCGCGCGGCCGCGCGGATCAAGTTGAATGTTTTCCAGACGAAGCCAGCAGCGACCGGACAAGCTGAGGGTTGCCATATTGT
>JBGTJY010001104.1:0-1826 GCA_041744855.1 Candidatus Hydrogenedentales bacterium | reverse complement strand
CATTGGTTAGGATGAGGAGGGCGGAGAGGGCGCTGGCCGCCAGAATTGTGATCGCCGTCAGGGTGACGGTCCGGCGTCGCATCACGCGGAATATCCCCCTGGTTGCGTGTCGGAGTTCGCACTACGCAGGCTGCGCGACTTAGACGTGCACCACGGCGCAAAGGTTTTAGCCCGGTTGCGTAAACGCTTGAAATTCAACAGTAGACACCTCGATTTGTTGCATTGGTTTGAGGGGGGTTGCCCCCTTGTTCGGGCGGTCTGTGCGAATTAGATTCCTGCTCCCAAGGGCAGCGTCGGTTCGGTTGACGGGACATCGAGAACACGTTTGCCTCGAATACCTTCATCGTTTCCATTGGACTCGTCATCACCTGGAACAACAGTTGCAAGGACACTGACCGGCCAGCGTGAGTCACTCTTGATATGTTGCCTGTTGCGTATCGCCATCGATTCAGTTTGTTCATCGTAGCATTGGCGTCGCTTGGAATTCGTTGCGACGTCAATCCGGCGAACGATTCGGCCGCTTGCAATGTCTACCTCACGTGGCAAGGCGACACGAGCACGACGATCACGGTCAATTTTCACACGCTGACCGGCGAAGCCGGCGATCCAATCGTATTCTATGACACTGCCGATCATGGCCTGGACCTCGACGCGTATGCGTTCTCGTCACAAGGAACGAGCATCCGTATGCCGCCTGGTTCCGACGAGCGATTTGTCCATTCTGTCGAACTAACCAAGCTCTTACCCGGCCAAACGTATTTCTTCGTCGGCATCTTAGACGGCTTTGCGGGCGAAAACCTCGAAATATTTTCGACTGGCGTCCGCAGCTTCCGAACGATTCCTAGTTCCGGGGAGGCCATCCGATTTATTTCCGGCGGTGACATGGACACGCACCTCGCCACTTGGGACCTCATGCGCCGCGCGCGCGACGTCGACCCCATGTTTGCCGCCATCGGTGGAGACATTGCATATGCCGACGGCAACCTGCGCAATTTCGGCAAGTGGGATGCGTGGCTGCGTATGTGGGAAGAAATCATGGTCACCGACGATGGCCACATGATCCCAATGGTTTTGGCCATCGGCAACCATGAAGTCGATGGCGGTTACGGCGGCAGGCTCGACGACGCGCCGTTTTTTATCAACTACTTTCCCCAGGCGCCGGAACGTACCTACTTCGCGCGGACGTTTGGGACCGACCTCGTTTTGTACGTGCTTGATTCCGGGCACGTGGCCCCCCACGGCGGTGCGCAAGCGGTGTGGCTAAGAAGTGCGATGGAAGAGAATTCCGGCTTCACGCATCAACTTGCAATTTACCACGTTCCGCTCTATCCCTCGCACCGCGGGTTTCTGGGAATCAATTCTATTTTGGGACGCGCCATGTGGGGCCCAATCTTCGACGAGTTCCATCTGGACACCGCCTTTGA
Organism: Candidatus Hydrogenedentales bacterium; assembly: GCA_041744855.1. Lineage (GTDB taxonomy): Bacteria > Hydrogenedentota > Hydrogenedentia > Hydrogenedentales > JBGTJY01. Next base: position 402 of record JBGTJY010001104.1, on the reverse strand, counting down.
GAATCATGACCATACGCTCAAACGCAGCAAACGCTTACGTGGCGGCCAAGTTGACCCAGGGGGCACGCTCTACCTCGGCGACGGGTGCTTTGGTCAATTCACGCGGGATATCAACGAGGACAATCTTGCATACCTCGATTTTGCGGCTTCGGTCCGCCACTTCTGGTTTATCGAAGTGAACGGATCGCGCGCTACGTACACCGCCATCGATCGAGACGGTGAAACGATCGACTCCGTGACCGTGTCTCAACCGGGCGTTGCGGAGAATGTGCCCGGTGATCTAAAAAATTGATTTCGCGGCGGCGGGTCCGAGTAGGTGGATGGGATGTGCATATCTCCCCTATGCAGCGGGGCGTTTAGAGCCATCTCCGATCTCGGCGAATTACCCCATTTCCGTGAGCC
>JBGTJY010001103.1:0-3339 GCA_041744855.1 Candidatus Hydrogenedentales bacterium | reverse complement strand
CGTCGCGTGTGTCGCTCCAATCGAAGCCCAACGATGAAGCGTGCTCGTGAATTCGCCGCGCGCGCTCGGCGGCAGACGTGTTCCTGCTGTGTACGTTCATGGCCAGGTTGGAACACTCATGACTTGGTTGGACCACTCACGGCTCCGTTGCTCCCTGGCCGCGTTCATCGACGGCAAGACACACCTCGCCTATCGGTGAACGCGTTGACCCCTCGAAATGCTACTTCGCCTCGGAATGCACTGCAGCGTGCGCAGCCCCTGCTGGGGCCGCATGACGACGGAAGCTCCCAACTGCGCTTCCAATTCGTAAAGATTTGCGGATTGTAGCATGCGTTTACGCTACGCGCAAGAGGATTCTTCTTTTTTTAATCGAAGCAATTGAAGTCTTGTGTCGTTGTGTCGTTGCGATTGGATCGATCGAATTTTGGGAACGCTGTGCGCGATCGGTACACACTTGCCGGTTGGAAACCGGCGTTACTAGTATCGATTAGATATGTCATTATACTCTATCAATGTGTCAACTGGATTTGGTGAAGTTGCGGCGGGAAGCGCGATAATCGCGGGTAGAGAGGTGGGCGCCTTGTCCGTTCCGCACAAAATTCTGATCACGATGGGCGACATCTACGGCTTCGGGCCGGAAATCGTCGCGCGAATGGCCGCCGATCGCGCGTTTTGGCGCGCGTACAGCCCCGTCGTGCTGGGCAGCGTGGACGCCTACGCGGAGGCGGCGAAGCACTTCAAGAGTCCGCCTGCGCGAGACGTTGGCTCCGTCGAAGAAGGCGTCCATCAACGCGATTGCGTTGCGTTTCTACGCTTCGATATCGACGTCCCGAACTACCGGCCCGGGCAACTCGATGCCGAGGCGGGGCGATGCGCGATGGAGTGGGTTCGCGAGGGCGTGCGCGTCGTGATGGAACGCGAGGCCGACGCGATCGTCACGTGCCCTATCAACAAGGTCGGTATTCACGCGGCGGGCTACAACGTGCCCGGTCACACGGAATTCGTGGCCGAGCTTTGCGGCGCGCAAGAGTTTCGCATGTCGTTGTTCAGCGAGTCGTTGCGGATTGTGCATGTGTCGGGTCACCTGTCTTTGCGCGCGGCGTTGGATGCGCTCACCGTTCAACGCATTGCCGATTCGGTCCGCATAGGTTACGGCGCGCTCCGTCGGCTTGGGTTGCATCGCAAACGGATTGCGGTCGCCGGACTGAATCCGCATGCGGGAGAAGGCGGCGCGTTTGGGGACGAGGAAGCTAGGATCATCGCGCCGGCAGTCGCTTTGTCCCGCGCGGCGGGGATCGATTGCGTTGGACCGCTCTCGCCGGACACAATCTTTAAGCGCATGCGCGATGGGGAATTCGATTTGATTGTGGCAATGTATCACGATCAGGGACACATTCCGGCGAAACTTGTCGATATGGAGACTGGGGTGAACGTGACGCTCGGCCTGCCGATCGTTCGCACATCGGTCGATCATGGCACCGCATATGAGATTGCGGGACGCGGCGTGGCACGCGATGGAAGCCTTCGCGCCGCGGTGACGCTGGCCTCGAAATTGTGCGGCGCGGCGCACGCGACGGCCGCTCGATGATCGCCTACACCGCGGTGCTACTCGTCGCGATCGGGGCGAGCGGGCAAAAACTTTTCGCGGAACACGGCGAACGATTCGTTATCGGCCCGAACGCGGTGGATATCGTGGCGGTCGATTTGAACGACGACGGCTTGTCGGAAATCATCACGGCGGACGTGGGCCGCATGAGCGATCCGCGCGACGAAGCGCCCGCGCAGAGCCAGCTTTCCGTCTTGTGGGCGCGCGGCAATTTGAAATATGAAGCGCAACCGCAATTGCGCACCGGATTCGCGCCGTACTGCATCGTCGCGGCGAACATGGACGTGCTCAAGGCGCCCGATTTGGTCGCCGCGAGTTTTCTGGCAACGCGCGGCCGGGATGTCAGCATCTTCCGGAACGTTGGCAATCAGGTGTTCGAGACCTACAACTTCGGCGCGCCGACCGAGGGCCTTGGCTACTATCGCAATCGGGACGGCGACGGCCAGCCGATCTTCACGACGCCGGGAATTACTTCGCTGGCGGTGCGTGATTTCAACAGCGACGGTTTTCGCGATGTGATCGCGACGGGTTGGTCAAGCGACGTGCTCGTGTATTTTCCCGGCGCCGACAAGACGTACCTGGGCGCGCCGGTCATGATGACAGCGCCCGGCGGCCCTCGCGATGTCGAGACGGGCGACCTGAACGACGACGGGCACAGCGATCTCGCCGTCACGATGTACAGCCGAAACGAGGTCGCGCTCTGGCAAGGCGACGGCACGGGCGCGTTCGTCGAGCATTCGCGATTCGCGTCGCGCGGGAAACTTCCGCAACGGATCGAGCTGGCGGACGTCGATCACGACGGCGAACTGGATATCGTCGTTTCGCACCGGCACGCCGACGACTCGATCGTCATCTTTTACGGCGAGGGCGATTTTCAGTTTCCGATCTCGCAGGAGATCATGCTCGGCGAAGAGCGTGGCGCGATCGAATTCGCGATCTCGGATATTGTGGTAGACGATTTTGACGGCGACGGCAAACAGGACATCGCGGCCGCATGTCCCAAGGCGGGCGTGGTTGTGGTGTGCCGCAATCAGAGCGAGCGCGACGGCGGGCCGCAGCGTTTCAGCATCGAGAGCTACGATTTTGGCGAGGCCGCGCCGAATGCGGTCTGCGTCAGCGATTTCAATCAGGACGGCAAGAAGGACCTCGGCGTCGCCTTGGGCGAGGCACACGCCGTTGCGCTTTTGTTGGCAAAGTAGCCGGCATTAGAAAAGTAGAACTGTGTTGGCGAAGTAAGGGCAAACGTGCGCCGTGTTTGCGCGGGTGAATTCGTGCGAGCGCCGAGGACAGCCAATCGGGAGATTGGCGTTCCCGGGGTTTAGGCGACTAGCTAGGCGGGGAGAGGAAATGACCACACACGACAATACCGCGTTACCCCCGCTGCGTCCGGAGGAAATGCCCGAGCGCAGCCTGAGCTTCTGGAAATTGACGGGGCCCGGCGCGGTCATGGCCGGCGTCGCGATCGGCTCAGGCGAGTTGATCCTCTGGCCCTGGATTACGGCGAAGTTCGGCGCGGACATGGCGTGGGCCGCGGCGATTGGCGTGTTCCTGCAGCTTTGGATCAACATCGAGATCGGGCGCTGGGCCGTCGCGACGGGTGAAAGCGCATTCACGGGCATGGCGCGCATTTCGCGTGCCGCGATCTATTTCTTTCTTGTGTTGCTGTGCATCCAGGCGCTCTTGCCGGGTTGGGCGCGGGCGACGGGTTCCGCATTCAAGTGCCTGGTGTTCGG
>JBGTJY010001102.1:0-3521 GCA_041744855.1 Candidatus Hydrogenedentales bacterium | reverse complement strand
GTAGGCTTTTTCGATGAGATTGGAGAAGAGTTTGTATTTTTCGCGTGAGTAGGGGTACCAGTTTAGCTCCGAATCCGCCCCACCCCGTTCGATCATGATCGATTTGATGTTGCAAAACGAATGCAGACCCTGCGCGCCCTTGTACCGTCCAAATCCGCTGTTTTTCGTGCCGCCAAATGGCAACGCTGAATTCCCGACCGTCGCCAACACGTTGTTGATCGACACGCTCCCCGTCTCAATGCCGCGTGCAACCCGCGTCGCCCGATCGATGTCGCGCGACCACACGCTCCCGCTCAGCCCATACGGCGAGTCGTTCGCCATCCGAAGAGCATCATCTTCGTTCGAGAATCGTTGCACGGTCAGCACCGGACCAAACGTCTCTTCCCGCACAATGCTCATCGAATCGTTGACATCGGTCACAACGGTCGGCGCAAACTCATGCGTCTCGCCCACGCGTCGCCCGCCACTGATGACCTTCGCGCCTTTCGCAACCGCCTCATCGACCTGGGCAGTCACGATATCGAGCTGGAACTCCGTCGTCATGTAGCCGACGTCGAGACCGCCCTCGTCAGTCTTGTTTTGCTCCCTCGACGGCGTTCCCAGATTCGCAATTTTTTCCCGCAGCGCCTCGACGAACGGTTCATATACGCCGTCCTGCACCAGCACCCGCTCAACCGCCGTGCAAGTCTGACCGCTATTCGTCATCCCGCCCCACAGCGCCCCGTTCGCCGCGCGCTCGATGTTCGCATCGTCAAACACGACCATCGCGTCCTTGCCGCCCAACTCCAGCTCGACGGGGATCAAATATTGCGCCGCCTGCGCCATGACCTGACGCCCCGCCCGAACGCTCCCGGTAAACAGAATCTTCGCGGGCTTCCCGTCGATCAGCGCACGTCCCGTGTCCTTGCCGCCATAGACGACTTGAATCCCGTTCTTAATAAACCCGCTGCCCTCGAATATTTCCTCAAGCAATCCCTTGAGCGGTGTGTACTCGCTCGGTTTGTGCACCACCGCATTGCCCGCAACGAACGCGCAAATGAACGGCACCAAGGTCAAATTGAACGGATAATTCCACGGCGTGATCATCAACACCGGCCCGATAGGCTCGTAAAAGATCCGCGATTTCTTCGGAAAGAACAGGATCGGCGTCTTGACCCGCTCATCGCGCAAGATGCGTTCGGCGTTCTTCTGATAAAAGTCGATCGCGTCGAGCACGGTGAAAATCTCGGACAACAAAGCGTCCATCCGCGACTTACCCGTCTCGGAAACGATCCGATCGATGATCGTCTCTTTGTGCGCAAGGATGTACCGCTTCAGCTTCGTGATCTCACCCAGCCGTTCCCCGACGGACATCGCGCGGATCGCCGCATGCGCAGTTCGGGCATTCCGGTAAGCGGCATCCACTTCCCCGGACGACGCATCGGCAATCGTATAAAGCACACGCCCCGAGCGAGGGTCCTTCACGTCAATCTGGGTCTGCGCACTGCCCTTAGAAACCGCAACCGCCATGACACGCCCCTCCACGAATCAATGAATACCGGCTATCAAGCAAGCCAATATAACAATCCGCAGTTTAACGCACAATTCGCCTTCGCCCCAGTCCATCCCGGTCGCCGTCCGTCCGTGTTCGTCCGTGCCAGTCCGTGTTCGTCCGTGCCAGTCGTCCATGAACCCCTGCTTCTACAATCTCTTGACGCCTCCCGGCCCCTCTGTTATAGTCCCTCCATCGGGCCGGTTAGTCGCCCTGCTGTGTTCGATAGGGACGGAAAACTTCATTCCTTAATAACAGAACCGGGAGTTCAATATCCCTGTAGCCGACGGCATGCCGCCTCGTCGCGGAGCTCGGAAGGCTATGGTGAGAACACCCACTTAGAGGTTAAAAGGTTCTGAGGTTCTCCTCCCAACGGCATTAAAGCGGGGTAGCCCGAATGCGGGCCATAACTGGCCCGCTATTTTTTTGAATTGCAACTGGTAATCCGTTGACCTACCTTCAAAATTTACATGATTTTATTACTCGAGCTCGGAGTATCTCCCGAATTGGTTTGTCAATATGTCAATAGAATAAACGATACGATTTTGGGGAGAGACCTCGAGAATCCGATTTTCCGTCAAACGTTCGCCGGTATATAACCCTTTAATTTACAATAATTTACGCATGACAAAATCTGTATAAGCGCGCCGGCCAGATGATCGGAATTTGAAAGCGCAGTTTATTAAGTGTTGACAGGTAGTCTGAATTTTGCTAGTCTTAAGCAAAGAGGTGGTAGGGACAGGTTCGATCGTCCGTGGGGGTTCAGCAATTCCGGGGGTTTGACGGCGTTCGGGGGAATGCCAGCCTTCCGCGCCCGTGTCAAGTCACCCGGTCACCGGGGACTTGCACGTCCGAACGATTCGAACCGCTTCTGGGGGGAGAAGTACCGTTGCGATTCACGAAGCCTACGCGCGTCATTGGTCTTGACATCGGCTCTCATTCCGTCAAGGCCGTCCACATGCTCAAGAGCGGGTCTCGAATGCGTATCGAGGAAGTGGGCTACGCCCGCGTCGACCGCAATCAGGTCAACGTCGATCCCGTTGCCGCCCACGCCAACGCCTTACGCGAAGCCATCCGGAAGATGCCCGACAGCCAGTCGCTCATCGTCGGCGCGTTGCCCGGCCAAACCGTCGTCATCCGCTACCCGCGGCTCAAGAACACCAGCGAAGCCGACATGGACCGCGCGATCGAGCGCGAAGCCGGACAAAGCATTCCTTACGACCTATCCGAAGTTTTTCTCGATTGGTCGATCCTCGAACGTGCAGCCGACGGCGATAACAGCCAGCTCAAAGTGTTACTCGTCGCCGCGAAGCACGAAGTCATCGATTCGCGAGTCCAAATTGCCGAGGCCGCCGATATTCAGTACGGCGCGCTGAGCGTCGACTCGCTGGCCCTCGCCGACGCCGCCGAGAGTTGCCGGTTTTTCCAGCCGGGCGAAACGGTCGCGCTCATAAACATCGGCGCGTCCTCCGCGAGCATCCATTTCACCCGCGACGGTGTCTCGAATTTCATCCGCGACGTAAGCTGGGGCGCGCGCGAATTTATCCAGGCCATCTGCAAAAGCCGGCGCTGCGAATACGACGCCGCCGAGCGAATCCTGTACAACCTCGAAGACGAAATCAGGCGCGACGCCGAAGCCGCGCGCCACGCCGAAAACGATCACGTCGTCGCTGCGCTGCCCGCGGATGACGACGGCCCCGGTGCTGTCTCGCTGCTGGACCCGTTGGACGACGAGATGTCCGTCAGTGACAGTCACGCGAACTTTACCGCGGTAAGCGTCGAGACGCCTCCGCCGCTGAACGAAGTCCTCTCGCAGCCGATCGCGCGTCTCATTTCAGAAATTCGCCGCTCGTTCGACTACTACGAGCACCAGCTCTACGAAAAACCCGTCGACCGCATCATTCTCAGCGGCGGCGTGGCCCACATTTCGCTTCTGCGCGACGCGGTTCGCGAAGACCTCGGCATGGAAAATGTCGATGTCGCGGATCCC
>JBGTJY010001101.1:0-2367 GCA_041744855.1 Candidatus Hydrogenedentales bacterium | reverse complement strand
AGAACTGGAGCGGCATATCGAAAAACTCAACACGCCGAAGTAACATTCCTTGCTCGTCGATGACGACGCAGGCGTTCGGTGCTGCGCCTCTCTCGCAACTTCCCGGATTCAAATCCTCTTCAAACAAACACGCCAAGGGCTCTCCAGCCTTCTGCCAACCGCTCTTCGAACACACTTTTCCTCAAATCATTCGAACAGCAAAGCTCGGGCCGAACAGTATTGGGACGGGAGTCAATTTCGGGTCCGTTGATCTTCTTTGGTCGGCCTCTTGGTCAATTTGTGTGTAATCCAGCTGTTGCGCGCCTCATCCGGTCTGCGCATTAACTTAAGGGAATGTACACAATCCTAGCTTGCCATTCGTTCTCTTCGCTACATTCGGCCATCAGCAGCAAATCCTCGATGCAGCGGCCAATTGGAGCCCAATCATCGACAATCACAAGGCCGGGCGTGTGAAGGCCGGCTGCAAGCCGATCGCGGAGATGTCGTGGCATGGTGCGCTTATCGTGAGTGACGAGGACGCGTTCGTTATCAGCGGCCCACTCCAGCAGCTTCTCGTCACTCGCGCCGGGCAACCCCACATCCTGTGCACGGACGATATCCAAGTTGGCTTTGCGGCGAAGAAGCCCTCGCATGATCCGCCCGTTGAAGTCTTCATCCGCAATGAAGCGAATCATTTAGCTCGCCTTGGGCTGACGTCGTGCAAGGAGGCGAGCTCTTATGCCGTTTGGATCAAATTGCTTATCGATTTCAACCCGGACGCTAGCCGCGTCGCGATCCGCGTTGGCAAGATAGGCGTGCACCTCGTCGCGGTGATGTAGATAGAAATTCACGAAGGAGTACACATCCTCCAGCCTTAGAACGTCAAAGCTCAAGACAATTTCTTCCGGCGTCATCCCGGACTGGAAGGCGCTGATGACGCGTTCCAATGGAATGCGCGTATCCCCAATGCGGATGACACCGTCATCAGCTTGGCGCAATGGGGGCGTGTCGGCATGGATGGAAAGTGTCACTGCTGGGCCTCACTGCGTCTATTATAGCCGGCCGGTTGCACTCGGTGACAGCCCACCGCCGCTGGGCTTCACCCAACTGCTTCTCTCACTAGTGACGCAGCAGCAAATCCGCGACCACTGGTCGATGGTCCGATCCTATATCAGGTCCCACGAAGCGATTTCGCACCGCGATGTCCTGTGATACGAGCAGGTGATCGATGGCGATGCCGAGATAGATGATGCTACTCCGCCAGCTCGGCTGATTTCCAAAGCCACGTCGGCTATCGCGCAACTTGGTGACCGCCAGCAGATCGCGAAAGCAAGGCGACCAAGAGGTTGTATTGAAGTCGCCAAGGAGGACAACGGGGCCGTCGAGCATGGCGACCATCCGACCGAGCGCATGAAGTTGCCGATTTCGCCAATTACTCCGACGAGAGTTCGTCGGCGGCACGGGATGGGAACCAATCAGGCAAAACGTGCCGCCGTCGCGATTCGTTAATTCAGCGTAAATGGACGGAACGCGGGCGGGGCCGATTTCTTGGACTTCAAGTGTTTTGGCAGGCAACTTGCTGAGCAGTGCGATGCCGAAGCAATCTTGCTGCCGCGGTTCAATGAGTTGATGGGGATAGGTATCCGACAAGGCCTTCAGCCGTGCCGCCCAGCCGGCGTCGACTTCCAGTACAAGGACCACGTCGGGCGACGTCTCCGCGATGTACCGCGCAAGGAGACTGCGATGGTGGTTCGCGCAATAAGCGTTGACAGTCATAACGCGGAGCGGCGTGCCGTGATTTCCGCTAGCTGCTGCGGCAACATACAGCGGCGCGACGAAGCAAAGATTCAGTGCGGCAAACGCGCTGAAAACTGCCGCCATTTTGAACCGCAGCGCGATGAGGGAAATCGCCGTGGCCATGGCGAAGGCCGCGAGGTAGTGGGTGCGGAAGTGCGTCGTAAGATCAAGAAGCCAGTGCCAGCGAGCGCCGAATGCCAGCAGGCTCAACGCCGCCGGGAGGGCAAAGATTGCGAATATCCGATTGAGTACGAAGTCACGAGTTGAAAACGTGGAGTTCGTCACATTGTGTGGCTTGAACAATGCCGAGCGTCGCCGACACTTTCCTACGATGCCTAAGGCGGAACCTCGACGCCCCAAATTGTTTTTCACATCGGGGGCATCGAACTCTGCCCCACCCACCCTGCCGAGGTTAATTCCCTTGCTTGCGCTGCGGGCTTCAATTCGAGGCAGTTCACATTTCTAACGCGTGCCCGCCGCTACGACAAGCGGCTTGATCCATCCATCGCCGGCCAGCAATGGATCGCTCCGATGGAGTAGCGCATCCGAACTCGTGCGTTTCGCATCGTCACGTTGAGCGTATCGCTCCGC
>JBGTJY010001100.1:0-2594 GCA_041744855.1 Candidatus Hydrogenedentales bacterium | reverse complement strand
CCGCTTCATCGACGAAGGCGAGGTCCTGCGCGTCGGCGAGTCCGAGCTGCGAATCGTGAATGTCCCCGGTCACGCGCCCGGCCACATCGCCCTCATCGGCGACGGCTTCGTCATCGGCGGCGACGTCCTATTCCAGGGCTCCGTCGGCCGCGTCGATCTACCGGGCGGCGACGGCAAACAACTGCTCGATTCAATCCGCACGAAGCTACTGCCCCTGCCCGACGAAACGATCGTCTATTCGGGCCACGGCCCGGCCACCACCATCGGGTTCGAGCGCGAGACGAATCCCTATCTGAATTACGAAGGAATATTGGACGGCGCATAAAATGCTGTTCGGAATTGCCGTCAGCGCCGTTACTCCGGTCCACACGGTCATACTTGCCTTCTCCGTCATACCTGCCCTCTCCGTCATTCCTGCGCAGGCAGGAATCTCCCCGCATATTCGCAACCTCAGATCCAACGGAGAGATTCCTGCCTGCGCAGGAATGACGTGCTAGCGTGTTAATTCCGGCTCTTATCGCTCTCGCCACCAGCGCCGCCGCCATCGAAGTAACGCTCGCCCCCGACAAAGATCTCCCCATCGCCTACCCCGGCGAACCCATCATCATCCAGTTACTTAGCGATCACGACGAACGCGTCGAAGGCTACCTGACCCTCACCGGCCCGGCGAATGACTCACGCACCTTCGGCCCGATCGCGCTTTGGGCGAACGAAGAACGCTGGGTGATCCTCGATGACTTCGGCCAAGCCTTCGGCGTGTACGATGCCGAACTCGCGCTGAACGGCACAGTCGTCTGGTCCGGACAATTCGCGCGTACGCATTCGCCACGGCCAAGTGTGGCGGGACCGGTATCCGTCGCGGTATCGAGTGCGACGCTGTATAGGCCTTCAGTGATGGACCACACGCCGCTTCGAACGGCAGTCCTCCCGCAATCGTCTCGAATGGCGCGGTCAGACTACGTCGTTCAAATGATCGAAGCCGCTGTCGAATCGATCGTCATCATGGGCGCCGAGCCAACGTTCGATGCCGTTGCAACCAACGCCGTGAAAGCCGGCTACGAGGTCGGCGGATTGTCGAAGGTCGTGTTCACCGATAGGCTTGCGCCAAACGTCATCTCCTCGCTCGCGGAAGGGTACGATGCGGTCGTCATTCCGATGGGAGGAATGGTGAGAGAGGGATTCGTCACGGACGAATTGATCGCCACCACGTGTCTAAATGCTACGTTGCGTGGCGCACGATTCGTCGGACCGCTTCCCGGGGCGGATGCGAATGGCGGCGAGGCATTCGTGTTCTTATCGCGAAGCGGTGAGTGGATGCTTTGGGCCTGGAACGCAATCGCCCCGACGAAAATTGACATCGATTTCACCGTGCTCGATTCGGTTCAATTCCACGACGCGTTGGGTAATCCGCTTGCCACTGCCGAAATTTCTGGTCAATCGCCTTGGAATGCCCTCTGCGTCACCGGAAAAGGCGGACGCATTCTCCGCACCGCTGCCGAGGAACGCGCCAGCACCATCGCGCGCGCGTTGACGGAACTCACCGGCGCGAACGAGGAAATACCCTCGGACCTACACGACATCGCAGCGTCGCTCTCGGGCCTCGACGATCCCACCGTCAATCGTTTCGCGTTTTTCGGCCTGATTCGCGCATTGCCCGAGCTCGAGCAAGGCCGCGCCCTCGGTAGCATCCCAATCGCCCCCGCCACGCGAGGCGCCGCGCTCATCGCCGCGTTGTCGCGTTCGCTCGCAGTCCTCGAACAAGAAAACGGCGCGCCATTTCTTGAGCCGCTCCACGAAACGATTGCGCGATGCGTCGAGTTTCGCGATAACTTCGCCGACCACGCCCGTTCCCCCCGAGGCCAGTGGCTGATCGGCGAAGTCGATCGCCTCCTCGCCGAAGCTCGATGGCTCGACTCCATCGCGCGTCCCATCGAGGCCGACGCCGTTGCATCCATCGCCGAGTGGCGTGCACGATCCCTGTCCGCGCACGTCGCCAATGTGCAACCCGAACCAGAATCAGATCCTACGCCAGCACTAGAAGAAGAAGAAGGAAACGACCAGTGAAACGAATCGGCGTGCTCACCAGCGGTGGAGATTCCCCCGGGATGAACGCGGCCATCCGCGCCGTCGTCCGCGCGGGCGACTACCAAGGCGTCGAAGTCTTCGGCGTCAGCCGCGGGTACCAGGGCCTCATCGACAATGACATCGTGCCCATGGGCCCGCGTTCCGTCAGCGGCATCATCGGCCGCGGCGGCACCATTCTGCGCACGGCCCGCTGCAAGGCATTCTTCGAACCCGAGGGTCGCGCGAAGGCCGCCGACAATTTGCGCAAGCACAACATCGAGGGCCTCGTCGTCATCGGCGGGGACGGCTCCTACCGCGGCGCGTCGTTGCTCGATCAAGAGCACGGCATCAAGTGCATCGGCCTCCCCGGCACAATCGACAACGATATCGCAGGCACCGACGTGACCATCGGATTCCACACCGCCGTCAACACCGCCGTCGAAGCGATCGATCGCATCCGCGATACGGCGGAGTCGCATGACCGCCTATTCTTCATCGAAGTCATGGGACGCCGCAGCGGGTTCATCGCC
>JBGTJY010001099.1:0-4620 GCA_041744855.1 Candidatus Hydrogenedentales bacterium | reverse complement strand
GAACGCGAGGCCGATGTAGAGCAGCCAGACGCTTTGGGCGAACGCGAGGCAGACGAGCCCCGGGATGACCATCGCGAGGCCGTGCATGGCCATTTTTTGGGGGCCGATGGCGTCGGCGCGGCGGCGGACGTAGCCGCCTTGGACGAGCGCGAGCGTGAAGCCTACGAAGAGGAACATGTAGGCGTTTTGGCGCGGGCCGAATCCGAATCGATCGGCGGCGAGAAACGTGAGGGTGAATTCCATTCCGGCGAAGGCTGCGAGGAAAAGAAAGTTCGTCCAGTTGGTGCGGGTGACGCCGGGGTATGCCTCGGTGCGGAAAAGCGCTAGGGGATTCGCGGTGCGCGCCGTGCCACGTTTTCCGCGCCGTTCGGGCGGAAGGGTCTCGCTAAATTTGAAGGCGACGAACGCGAGATTGACGACCGAGAGTATCAGCGCGATGAGTGCCGGCGTCGAGAACGGATTGATGCCGTATTGCACGAGGCCGGGGGCGCGCTCCGTCAGGTCGAGCTCCGCGGAAAATCCGCCGATGGCTGGGCCGACGATGAAGCCGAGCCCAAAGGCCATGCCGATGAGGGCCATGCCGCGGGAACGGTTGCGGAGCGTGGTGACGTCGGCGACGACCGCGGTGGCGGTGGAGATGTTGCTGCTCATGATGCCGCCGATGACGCGGGCCGCGAGGAGGACGGCGAAGGCATCGGCCACGACCCACATCGCGTAGGAAATGGCTAGGCCGGCGATGGAGATCAGCAGAATGGGCTTGCGGCCGTAACGATCGGAGAGGCTGCCGAGAATGGGCGCGAAGATGAATTGGAGCAGGGCGTAAATGGAGCCGAGCGCACCGCCGAAGAAGACGATCGCGCCGAAATCGTCGGGGTTGCCGGCGAAGGCCGAAAAGCGGTTGAGGGCGTCGACCAGGGAACCCAGAATTCCCGATTCGCCTTCCGCCGCCAGATAGTAGGAAAGCATGGCGGGGAAGAGCGGGAAGATAATCGAGAAGCCGATCAGATCGAGGAAGAGCGTCAAGAAGACGATGCCGAGCGTCGTGCGGGCTTGAGGCGAGAGGGGTTCTGCGGTTTGGGGTTCGGAAACGGCGTTGGCCACGGGGAGTCCAATCGGAGCGCGTAGACGCGGAGATGTTGGTGGAGCGGAGAAACTGTCGCGAAGAATACTGAGCGGCGGAGCTCCGGTTCAATGATTGCATGTGCGGCGTGGAGTGGTCTAGGCTTTGAGCGAAGCCATGACGAAATTGGCCGTAGGGGGGAATCTCACGTGAAACACATTCATCCGATGAGCGTGCGTGGTCCGCAGAGCGCGCAAACGTTGCTCGCGACGTTGTTGGAGATACTGACGATTATTCGGAGCTTCGCGAGTACCGTGCTTGTGTTCGAGCAGTTGACCGGGAAGAAGGATGGGGGCGGGGACGCGTAGTTCGGGGATTGCCCGACATCCCCCTAAATCCCCCTTCGAAGGGGGACTTTTTTCGGGTATTCGGTCCGGTTTTTTAGGGGAACTTTGGGGGATGATTCCAAGAGCACTCGGCTCAGTGACTTTTGGAAAGGCTCCCACTGTACGAACGAAAGACGATCGCGCCGCTTGAAAAGCAGCGCTACAAATGACGTCAGGCTCGCGCCGCTTGAAAAGCGGCGGTACAAATGACGGGGCGAGCATCAGGCCGCTTGAAAAGCGGTGGTACAGATGACGCGGGCTCGCGCCGCTTGAAAAGCGGCGGTACCGGGGGAGGGGCATTCTCGCGGTTAGAAGCGGATGCCGGTGGAGAGGTGGAGTTTTCCGCTGCCCTGGTCGTCGTCGGGATTGATGGCGAAGCCGTAGTCGACTCGGAGCGGGCCGAATCGGGGGATTTGTAATCCGAGGCCGATGCCGATGCTGTATTTGATGTCGCCGAGGTCGAAGTCGCTCGGCGTTTTCCAGACGCCGCCGGAATCGACAAAGCCGTAGAGATTTAGAATTTCCGCGGCCTTGTAGCGTACTTCGACGCTGTTGAGTACGCGGAACTCGCCGCCGATGGCTTGCTCATCTCCGAAGAAAAAGAACGTGCGCTCTTTGGGTCCTATGTCGCGCGTGTCGTAGCCTCGGATTGTGGTGGCGCCGCCCGCGAAGAATCGATCGCTCAGCGGCACGAGTTCCCTGTCGCCGTAGGGGAATGCGACACCCGTGCGCGTGCGGAACGACGCGACCCACTTGTGGTCCCTGTGGAGACTGCGGTACCAGGTCGAGTCGTGTTCGAACTTTAGGAAATCGTTGTCGCCGCCGAAGCCGGCGATTTCCGCGTCGAAGCGGTGAATCGCGCCGGCGGTGGGTTCACGGAAGTGGTTGAGGGTGTTGCGGGTGATGCCCCATGAGTTCGCGATGGTGGTGCCTGGGTCGTTCAACTCTTGTATGTCCGGTTGGATGAACGGCGTGAGGAATGGGCGGGTGAAATCGTCGATGTCGGCGGAGCTGTAGCGTATGGCGGAGCGGGCGGTGACGTAGGGCGAGAGGGCCTTGGCGAAGCGGAGTTGCGCGCCCTGGGTGTGTTCCTCGTAGTCCGAGCCGCCTTCGTATTTTACCGTTTGATCGTAGAGGTCGAAGCCGAAGCTCAGCGGATAGCCGAGTATTTCGGGGTCCGTGAAGCTGAGCGTGTATTCGGTGCGTTGTTCGCCGATGTTGAACGCCACGGCGAATTGTTGGCCCGCGCCGGAGAAGGTGGGCCAGTTGGTGATGTCGAAATTGCGGAGGCGGAACTCGACGAAGCCGCCGAGGCCTTCGGTCGTGGAGTAGCCGGTGCCGAAATTGAAATTGCCGGTTCGGCCCTCTTCGAGGTCGATGAGCAGATTTTCGAATCGATGGTCATCGGAGATGGGTTCGCGCGTGACTCGCGGGGGCTCTTCGAAGTATTCGGTGGCTTCGAGCTGATTCTGCGAGGCGCGCAGGGCTGCGCCATCGAAGCGGTCGCCGGGCGCGAGGAGGATGTGTCGGCGAATGACGTCGTCGCGCGTGACCGAGTTGCCGGTGATCTTAATTTCGCGGACGTATTTGAGGTCGCCCTCGAGAATTTGATGCGCGACGTTGGTGGTCTTGCGGTCACGGTTGAGCGTGACTTGCGGACGGACCTGGGCGTCGACATAGCCGGAATCGCGGTAGCCGGTCTCGAGCGTAGTCGAATCGTCCTCGACCTGGCCCTGGTTGTGGACCTCGCCGGCGACGACCTCGACGGTATTGAGCAATTCGTCGTCGTCGAAGACTTCATTCTGCGCGATGTCGAGCGATTCGACGGTGTACTCCGGTCCTTCGGATACATCGATAGCGACGCGTACTTTTTTGCCGTCGCCGATGGGTTCGATGCTGGTGTCGACGATGTCGGCTTCCATTCGGCCGTAGTTCTTGTACTCGCGCACGAGGTTGGCGAGGTCCTGCTCGAATTTGGTTTCGTCGTAGCGGCCGCCGACAACCCAGAGGCGGCGCTTTTTGGTGTCGAGCAGCTTACGGATTTTGCGATCGGACAGGGCGTCGTTGCCGGTGATTTCGATGTCGGTGATGCGGGCCTTGCTTCCTTCGTCGATGGCGTAGGTGACGCGGACGCGCGAGGCGGAGATTTCGTCGACGAGGATGTCGACGGAGGAGTTGAGGAATCCCTTGGACCGGTAAAGATTGAGGACGGCGTCGCGCTCGGATTCGTAGCCATCGGCGAAGAAGGAGTCGCCTTCGTTCCAGGTGATGACGCCGCGAATCTGGCGTTGCTTGATGCGCTTGTTGCCGATGATTTTGACTTCGTCGATGTAGCGCAATTCTTCGACGATATAGGTGACGGTGATTTTGCCGTTTTCCATGCGCCCATCGGCCTGGATGCCGGCGAATCGGCCGAGGTCGAAGAGGCGGCGGATATCGCGGGAGACGGCGAGCGGGTTGTAGGTTTGGCCGGCCTGGACCTCGAGTTGGGATCGCACGAGTTGTTCGCTGACGCGCTCGATACCCTGAATCTCGACGGCGCCCACTTCGATGGGTGTGTCGCCGGGTTCAGGCAGTTGCGCGCTTGCACCGACCGCAATTGCTCCGAAGGCAATTGCGAACGCGGCCGCCGCAGCCAGGCAGATCGCGTAGGTCTTCAAACAGGTATACCCCTTCCGCTTAGGTGGTCGAATTCCGCGCCGCTACTGTATCCCGCCGATCACGCGATTGCAAAGACTACGGGAGGGTAGCGGCCGCGCGCGCCCCACTTGCGCGCCAATTTCATGAGGCGCCCGCGTTCTCTCAGGCGCGCACCATGCCCCTGGTGCGCGCCGCCCCACAATTCATACTTGCGACTCAGTCATTCTGAGCGCAGCGAAGAATCTCCTTGCAACGTAGTGCTTAGGTTCCAGGGAGATTCTTCGCTCCGCTCAGAATGACGCCGTGATTTTTACCCGGTGACTCCTCCCGCGACGGGCGAGGCGGGCTCGAACGCGAGATGGTCGTCGCCCGCTTCGGAAGGCCGCACGAGGATGCGAGTACCCGGCTCGAACGCGCCCTGCAGGAGCAGCTCGGATAGCGGGTCTTCGATGTGCAATTGAACGGCACGGCGGAGCGGCCGCGCGCCGTATTCTTCGTTGGAACCTTTTTCGATGATGAAGGCTTTCGCTTCAT
>JBGTJY010001098.1:0-2918 GCA_041744855.1 Candidatus Hydrogenedentales bacterium | reverse complement strand
CGTCATCGAAGCACTGCGAAGGTTTCGACCGAGAAGGACCCCTCGCCGCTTCGTAGACAAGTCTGCCTCGAATTGTTTCCGTCTGGGGTTTGCCGACAAAGTGTTCGACGGCGCGCGTCTGATTCACATCACGCGGGACGGCAGGAACGCCGTCAGCAGCATCATGAATGGTTGGAGACACCCCGAGCGTTTCTTTACGTATGATGTCCCGATCCCCTTGCGAATCAAGGGCTATGAGGGAGAACGGTGGAACTTCGTGTTGCCGCCGGGTTGGGAGAATTACGTCTCCCGCGACCTTGCTGACGTTTGCGCCTTCCAGTGGATATCATCGAACCAACATGTGCTCGACGCCGTGGCCAATACTAGTTGGCGTGGACCCTACCTTCGCCTCAAACTGGAAGACCTTGTGAAGGACCCCGACCGAGAGTTGCGTCGCATTGCGGAATTCGTCGAAGTACCTTACGAAGGCTACTTCGAGACGAGGGCTAAATCGCTCCCCGTGATTAACTCACCTGACAACGACACGGAAAGCGACAAGTGGCGCCGGCAGAACCGCGAAGCTATCGAAAAGATTGTCCCCACTATCGCCCCGACGATGCGAACCTTGGGCTACGAGATTTGACGTCCCGAATTCGGAACGCGAATCCGTGGCGTCGATGCATCCCGACCACACATCGACGATGACAAACCTACAAACCGATAGCGCTCGGCCATGGACCCGGGCCGAACTGTGGGTCATCGGCGCGCTCTTCGCCTATGCATTGGCGCGCGGCGTGTTTCTCGCCTTCAATTTGGACCCCGCGATCCCGCCCGACGAAATCACGCACGTCTCGCGCATCGAGGTATTCGAGCGCACGTGGGGAATCCCGGGACCGCAAATCGATCTCGCGCGTGTCGGATTCATTCCGGGCGAGCCCTATCTCTTCTACTGGATCGCGGCTCGGCTCATGCCGCTCAATGTGTTCCCGATTTCGGATTTGGTATTTGCGCGGCTGCTCATGGTCGCGCTGCACATGGGCACGCTCGTCTACGCCGTTCGTTGGATGCGCCTGTTCTCCGGCGACCCACTCGCTCGCATCCTATTCACGGTGATGATCACGAACACGCTCATGTTCACGCTCATGAGCGCGACGGTCTCCTACGACGGTCTCGCCGTGTTTTGTTCCGCGGCGAGCGTGTTTCATTTGACGTCTTTCCTCCGGCGCCGCGAACTCCCATCACTCCTTTGGCTCGGCTTCTTCGTGCTTTTCGGGATGGCCGCGAAGGTGACGTTTCTTCCGCTCGCGTTCATCCTGATTGTCTGTGTCGCGATGGCCAACTGGCGCCGGGTGTTCCAGTTCAAACTTCAACGGAGCGAAGCACCTCTGCCTTGGACGGTTTGGCCTCTGGCCACTGCGACGCTGGTGCTGCTCGTCCTCAACGTCGCGCTATACGGGGCGAATCTTCTGCGATTTCACGCGCTTATACCCGTATTCACCGACGTCTATGAAGAAAATCTAATCATGGAATCGCCTATTTGGGCGCGCGACAGAATCGTGGATCGCTACTTATCGGGCGATCTCGATTTCAAAGAAGCGATGGCGCAAGCCGAAACCATCACCATGGATTCAGCGAGCCGCGACACGATGAAACTCTTGAAGTTCGCGGAAAACAAACGCCGACAGCAAGTAGAGTTCTCCCCCGTGCCACGTTTTTTTTACCCGTTTTCCTGGCTCTATATCATCGCCGGACGGATTTTCGGAATACTCGCGCACGAAAACTTGATCAAAGAGCGATGGGCATTGTTCCCGTATTTCCTGGTCTTCTTTCTCGCCTCGGGCCGCTTTCTTGAGCGATGGCGACTTTGGCGTCAGGAGCCATACGAACCGTTTATGGCGCTCATCGTCGCGTTTTACGTGGTCGTCCTCATGCAATTGGTCAATTACCCGAGCTACATCCAATCCCAGGAGATCATCGTCGCAATTCAAGGCCGCTATCTGTTCCTCATACTCGTTCCGCTCTTGGGTCTCGCCGCGCACTATTACCTCGTTGGCTGGCCCAAGGCAGTGCGCTATGTACTCTTCGCGGCAGCAGCCGTGGTCTTCGTCTGGGGCGACTTTCCCTACTTCCTCACCCACGCCGATGTGCCCAAATTCTTCGGAAATCCATAGCGGCGCGGCAGAGCTACGCGCGAAGCTTGGCCACGCACAGAATCGAACCGCCAAACGGGAAACGGACCGCTCCCAACAACGCCGATTCGCAAGAGAACACTCTCGTCAAAAGTCGGTTGGTCGCAGGGTTCGCCTTCCGAATGTTGGAGAGGTACATCGTCTTCGGACGAAAGAGTCGATTGAAGAGTATCACCAATACTTGCGCCGGAAATAAGAAGGTGTTGAAATAACTTACACGGTCGATTTCTAGTGACGCCGATCGTATGGTTTTCGCCAGCCGGCCCGCGGTGTAGCGCCTCCGATGTTGCGAGACAAAGTCCTCGCCGCTCCAGAGAAACTCGTACGCAGGCACCAAGATCAAGAAATGCCCCGCGGGACGCAGCAGCACGGACAATTCCTTGAGCATCCCCGCGTCGTCGTCGAGATGCTCGAGCACGTCGCTCAACACGATCAAATCAAAGGACTCGCCAAACGGATTGCCGCGCGCCCCGGTGCTGTCCGGGTCGTACTGCGCTACATTTTGCAGACCGCGCTGCCGGCAGTAAGTCAGCGCCTCGGAGGACGTATCCCATCCGCATGCGACGCCCAGCTTCTCGAACTCGACGAGGTTGCGGCCCGTGCCACATCCGAAATCCAGAATGCGCGCGGGCGAAATCGCATCGTCTCGATCACGCGATAGCAACATTTTCGCCTGATTCACCAGGATTGTCCGCCGCGCTACGTACCACCAGTGCGATTCCTCATCGGAATACATGCTATGGTAAACGG
>JBGTJY010001097.1:0-9810 GCA_041744855.1 Candidatus Hydrogenedentales bacterium | reverse complement strand
AACAGGCCGCGCTCGACGCGGCAGCGGCCGAGTCCGCGGCACGCGTAACCATCGTCGAGCAACGCATTCAAGGCGCGGACCTAACCGACGCCGCGGCAAAGGCGCTCTCGGACAAAATCGTGTCGTCCACTTCGGGCGACGTCATTGCCGCCGTCCAGTCCGAGGGTTCGTGGTATGCGTTTCGCGGGGCGTTTACGGCCGCGCAGACACAACCGTTCGAAGGCGTCAAGGATCGCGCCACGCAAATGTACCGAGCGCAAAAGGAACAGGAGCTGTTGCAAGACCTCATCGCGACGACGCTCGAAGCGCGCAACGTGAAGCTATACCCAGAGCGCCTGCAAGCCCCGAAGGAATCGGCGCCATGATGTTGCCGCTGATCGTCGCAACTATCCTCGGAGCATCGGATGTAACGGCGCGGGTCGAACTGACACCTCCCGTCATCCCGTTTCACAAACAGGCCCAATACACGATCACCGTCGAAGCGCCGCAAGACGCCGGCGTAAAACTGCCGGACATGGTCGAGCATTTCGGGGGCGCGGCGGTCTACGGCGTGCCCGAGTATCGGCAACACACGCTCGACGATGGGCGCGTACGCATCTCGGAGACGTACACGCTCGACGCCGTCACCGTGGGTCTGTACCCCATCGCGCCCGCGGTCATTACCTGGGGCGAGCAGGACCGCATCGAGGTCGCGTCGCCCGTATTGCAGGTGCGCGCGCTGACCGAAGAAGAAGTCGAAGCGGCGGAGAAGTTCGACACGTCCATCGCGCCTCCCGTTCTGACCGATCCGCCGCTCTTGAACCGATGGCAGTTCTGGGCCGTCGCGTTGCCAATTGTCGTCGCGGTGCTTGCCTTTATCCTATGGTGGGTGCGGCGTCCTGAGCGCGCCGCGGCCGCCCCGCCGCCAAAGAAGCCGTGGGAAGTCGCCTACGATCGCCTTCGGATTCTCGACGAAAAAGCGCTGGCGAAATCCGGCCACTACGAACCTTATTACGTTGACCTTTCATCGATTCTGCGCTACTACATCGAAGATCGTTTCCACATTCACGCGCCCGAACGGACTACGCAGGAATTCTTGAATGAAGTGACGGATGGAAACGCACTCACCGAATCGCAGCAACGCATGCTCGGCCAATTCCTGCGCCATTGCGATCGCGTCAAGTTCGCGCAGTATCAGCCGAGCACCAAAGAAATGGAAGAAAGTTTCACGCGCGTGCTCATGTTCGTCGACGAAACGGTGCCGCAACCCGCGACCGCTGAACAACGGGAGGCCGCGGCATGAATTGGATCGGCCCCATGCGTTGGCTTGGCCCATTTGGCTTCGACGTGCTTGCGCATCCGTGGATGCTCGTGTTTCTTGTGCTGGTCTTGGCGCTTCTCGTTCTCGAATTGACTGCCCGTCCCCACGGAGTGCTGACCATCTCGACCGGCGAAACAATGGCCCGCGTCAATCGTCACAAGAAGGCCTTTCTGCGCCGCCTGCCGGCCGTACTCCGCGCCGCCGGCTTAGCGCTGCTGATCGTCGCGTTGGCGCGCCCGCTGACCGGAATGCGCCCGCGCGTCGAAGCGGTCGACATCCGCGATATCGTGCTGTGCGTCGACGTATCCGGCAGCATGACGGCCGATGATTTCATCGTCGGCGACAAACGGCGCAATCGGCTGTGGGTCACCAAAGAGGCCGTGCGGCATTTCATCAATTCGCGAAAGCTCCACCGCGAAGATCGTTTCGGCGCGGACCGCGTCGGCCTGGTCCTCTACGCCGCGCATGCGTGGATGCAGTGCCCCTTGACGCTCGACTACGGCGTGCTCGAACGAGAACTCGACGCGCTCGAAATCGATAAGGACGACCAAAAGAGCCATCGCACGGCGATCGGTTCCGCGATCGGCTTGGCCATCAGCAAGCTCGATAAGTCCGAGGCCAAATCGAAGGTCATCATTCTCGTCACGGACGGCATCAACAACCACGGCAATCTCGACCCGATCACGGCCGCGCAAGTCGCCAGCGATTTCGGCATTCGCGTTTACACGATCGGCGCGGGCTCGACCGACGGCGGCCGCGTCATGCGCGACACCATGTTGGGCCCAATCGTCCGGCCGGCCGGCGACCCCATCGACGAGGCGTCGTTGCAACGCATCGCCAGCATCAGCGGCGCGAAATACTACCGCGCCGTCGACATGGAGTCGCTTACCGGCGCATACCAGGAAATCAACGAACTCGAGACGACCGAAGTCAAAATCGGCGATGTCTACGATTACAGCGACGGATTCATGCCGTGGGCGCTACTGGGAACCGTGGCCACCACGGCGTCCATTTTCGTGAGGCGCCGGTGGTTCGAGGCGATTCCATGAAGCATCGCGATCGCCGTTCATTCGTAGCGCCGGTTTCCAACCGGCCCGTGTTGCGCGCGCGGCGAATTCGCCGATCCTGCCGGTTGGAAACCGGCGGTACCAGAAAATGCGCCTACACCTTTTTCGGTGAGATTTAACCCATGCCCATCGGTTTCGGATTCCCCACCAACCAATTGCCGTACTGGCTGCTCGCTGCCGCGCTAATCGTCGCCGCGTGCATCGTGGCGCTGCGTTGGCTTGAGCGCCGCCGGCAGGTTCGTCTCGCGCGATTCGTCGACCTGAAACTCGGCGAGCGTCTGTTGCCCGGTTTCGATGTGAACGCGCGGCGTCCGATGTTCTGGCTCACCGCGATTGGCCTCGTCTGCCTCGCGATTGCGTTCCTTCAACCGCACTGGGGTCAGGCGTGGCAGGAAGTACACCAGCGCAGCCATGACGTGTTGATCGTGCTCGACACATCGGAGAGCATGCTCGCGGAAAATCCGCTGCCGAATCGTCTCGAACGTTCGAAACAGAAAATCCTTTCGCTGCTCGAGCGCACCCCCGGCGATCGCTTCGGCCTCGTCGTGTTTTCCGGCGCGGCGGAATTGATGTGTCCGCTCACGGTCGACCTCGGTTATTTTCGCTCCGTGTTGAATGCCGTCGACACCAACTCGATCAGCCTCGAAGGCACGGACATCGCCGCGGCGCTCGAGGTCGCGACCGACACATTCCGCGATCAGGAAGAGGAAACAGGCGACTACTCGCGCGATTCGCGCGCGATCCTGCTCGTGTCCGACGGTGAAGCGGTCACGGGCGATGCGCTGAAGTCGGCCGAGAACGCCGCAAACTTCGCGCGGATTTTCGTGATCGGCGTGGGCGATCCGCGCGGGGCCGAAGTGACCTACAACACGCCCGTGGGCCGCCGCACACTCCGCGACGATGAAGGCCAGCCGCATTTGTCCAAGCTCGACGAGGAAGCGCTATCGCGCATCGCGCTCGCGGGCGGCGGCGGCTACACGCGGTCCACGCCGGGCAACAGCGACATCGATTCCATTTACGGTCTCGTGCAGCAACTCGCGGCGCGCGACGTGAGCGGCGAGTTGCGTCTGCAATTGGTCAATCGCTATCAATGGCCCCTCGCCATTGCTATAGTGTGTTTTGCTGCCGAAGGCGTGTGGCTCGCGCTATTGCCGTGGATGCGCGAACGCCGCGCGCGCAAGCTCGAGGCGGCCTCCGGAGAATTGAGTCATGCGTAGTATTGGTAGCTTCGGTAGCATCGCCTCGCTGGCCCTCGCCATTTTCGCGCTCTCTGCCGTTGCCGTTGCGGATTCCTTCGACGACCGCCTCCGCACCGGCTATTCCCTGCTCGAGGACGGCGACACCGAAGGCGCCGTCGCGACGTTCCGTGATTTGCAGATCGATCAGCCGGACTCGGAGATCGTCACGTACAGTCTCGCATCCGCGAAATTGATCCAGGGACTCATCGACGTCAAGAACGAAGCGCCCGAGGACGCGCTTGTTCGCCTGGCCGAAGCCAAGACGAGTTTCGACACGCTCGATATGAGTGCGGACCCGTTTATTCGCTTCAACGCGGCCTACAACTCGGCGAATTGCGCGGCGGGAATCGCGAAGCAATCGAGCGGCCTCGGCAAGCACGAGGAAACGGTGGCGGCATTCGAGGAATCCATCCACGCCTACGAAGAATTGCTCCGCCAGAATCCCGAGCACGAAGGCGCGCGGACGAACCTGAACCACATGCGCTATCTTCTGAAGACGTTGCTGCAAAATCCGCCGCCTCCGCAAGAGCAAGAAAAACCCGGCGAAGGCGAAGACGAGGAAGAGAAAAAGGAAGGCGAGCAAGAGGGCGAGCAGCAACAGCCCAATCCCGAGGAACAAAACGGCGAACCGGAGGATCAACAGGAAAGCGAAGACGAGCAGACCGCCGAGAATCCACAGGATTTTCAATCCGCGGCGCAAGAAAATCAGGAAGAATCGGACCCGTTGAACCGGCAAAACATTGAAGCCATCCTACAATCGCTCGAAGATCAGGACCGCGAAGAACAGAAAAACTTGCGCCGCGCGAAACAGCCGCCGCGCATCATGAATCAGAAATGGTGGTAATTCGTACGAGCCTCGCCGTTTGCCTCTGCGCAGCGCTCGCACAATGGCAAACCGCGGCCCACGCGCAAACCGGCCGCGTGCGCGCGTGGGTCGATAACGCGACGCAAAAAGTCAATGAGCCGTTCAACATCCGCATCGAAGCGTCCGGCGCGGATCTCGGCGACCCCACGATTCCCCCGGCGCCGGACCTTGCCCTGCGCGGTCCGCAAATGCAGCAATCCATGACGTTGATCAACGGCCGCATGACGCGGGAACTTACGCTCACCTACTCCGCCACGGCGCGACGCCCCGGCCGCGTTGTGTTTCCGCCCGTCGAAATCGAGATTGACGGAAAAACGATGCGCTCGGACCCAGTCGAGATCACCGTGTTGGGCGCGCTCTCGAATCTCCCCGACGCGGAACAGCCCGTGCAGGCGTGGGTCGACAGCACGACCGTCACCGCCGGCCAACCGTTTCGCCTTTATGTCGAAGGCCTGGGCGACGACGTCGAAATCGCGATGCCCTCGATCGTTGGGCTGACCATAAACTCGATCAACACCCTTCAATCGCGGACACCGATCAACGTGGGCCGCGATCGTACGTTGCGCGTGCAACAGGGTTACGAAGCGACCGCTTCGCGACCGGGCGCGATCCAAATACCGGCCATCGAAGTGACGGTCGACGGAAAGACCTATTCGACGCTGCCGTTCCAAATGAACGTCATCGAACAGCGCCGCGCCAACCCCAGCGAGAAGAACGAGCTCCTCGCGGCAGACCTCGTGTTCACGGAGATGTACGTCGACAAGGAAGAGGTCTATCAGGGCGAGCCTATCCTATTGACGATGGAGGTCTGGCGGATAGACCACGACCGGATCGAATCCGGATCGTATCGCGGCGCCGACATCCGATTCCCGTCCACGGAAGGCTTCTACGATTCCGCGCTCGAACCCGTAAGCCGGAAGGATACGTTCGGGGCCTATCCCTACAACGTCAACGCGGATCGCCGCATCCTGTACCCCACGACGACCGGCCTATTGACGATCGGCACGTGGCACTGGGAAGGACTCGCGCGATGGCCCAGCGCCAATTCACGCGGCCCATTTTTCCACGAAGAAGAACGCTACACGCTCGATCGCGGGCCCATCACGATCAACGTGAAGCCGCTGCCCGAACGACCGCCCGGTTTCAGCGGCGCGGTCGGGCAATTCACGATCGACGCGGGCCTCAGCGAGACGTCGTTCCTTCAGGGCGTGCCCGTGAAACTTTCCGTGACCGTGCGTGGCACCGGAAACCCGGATGCAATCGGCGAGCCGTTCCTCGCGCCTGCGGATTGGGCGCACGTATCGAGCGCGCAACGTGAAACGGAATCGTCCTTCAACGCGGACCAAACCCAACTCGTCGTCGCGAAACATTTCACCTACACGGTGACGCCGCTTGAGGCCGGGCCCCATACTATTCCGCCGATTTCTTTCACCTATTTCGATCCGCAGGCCGAGGAGTTCAAGACGGAATCGACGCAAGCTTTCAAACTCGACGTTCTGCCTTCCGCAGAGGGCGGGCAACGTCTCGTGGTCTCCGGCGACGTCACGCTGGCACAGGAAGGTGTTGCCATCTTGGGCGAAGACATACGTCCCCTCTTAAACTTGGGCGAGCCCCTGCACGTGCGAAGGCCTGCATCCGCGGCGACCCCGGTGCTGCTGCTCCTGCCCGCGGCGATCTATGCCATCCTCTTCGCATATTCCGCGCGTCTGCGACGGTTCACGACCGACCGCGCATTCGCCCGCGCGTATCGCGCAAAGGCCACGGCGTTGAAACACCTGGCCGATGTGTCCGCCGAGCGCGACCCGTCGGATGCACTATTCCGGGCGGTCGCGGGGTTCGTGGGCGACGCGTTTAACGTCGACAAGGCGGGAATGACCTCGGCCGACGCGCGCGATGTGTTGCGCAATCGCGCGATCGATCCCGGGCACGCGGAGAACATCGTGAAAGTCCTGCGCGCCTGTGAACGTGCCCGCTATGCGTCGCAGCCGCTGACCGGAACCGAATTGCATGCGCTGATGGACGCAGCGGAGGCCGCGATTAAGCATATCGACGGCGTCTCGCGCCGAGGCAGCGCCGCGTGACGAGTCTTCTCGCTGCAGCGGCGTTGGGACTTTTCCTGCGCGCCGAGCCCGCCGTGCGCGCGTGGACGGAGTCCGAGTCGGTCAGCGTAAACATTCAATTCTGGGTCCACCTCGAAGCGACCGGCAAGTACATCGAAATGCCGGAATCGATCCGCATCCCCGGGCTCAGCATCGATCCCATCAACGTGCGCCAAACCACGGTGTCGCCGTCGAAAGAAGAGGCCGACGTGCGAACCACGCGGCGGAGTTTCGCAGCGCGCGCCATGCGTCAAGGCCTCACTACCGTGCCCGCGATTGCGATTCGCGTCGACGGCGTCGAATACGAGACCCGCCCCATCGAACTCTTTTCGACCGGTGCTGCGCCCGCGGCCCCGACGGATGCGCCCGATCGCGAGTACGCGATTGATGATATTCCGCGAGAAGACCTCGTGTTCATCGACATGGCTGTCGATCAACAGGAGGTCTATCAGGGCGAACCGATTTTTTTCCGCACGCAACTGTGGCGCATTGTGTATCCCAGCATCGATTCCGGACCCTACCGCGAGTCGCGCATCGAGTGGCCTCGCACAGAAGGCTTCTTCGTGCGCGATCTCGAGCCGCTGTCGTACATCGAGTCCAAATCGCCATGGCAATACGACGTGTGGGAAGAGCGCATGGTCCTGTTCCCCACCGTCGTCGGCGATGCGGCGATCGGCCGCTGGCATTGGGAAGGCGTCGCGCTGATCGACGGCAAACGCCGCACGCGGCGCCAACGCTTATATTTCGATCTCGACGCGGGACCGATCCCCATTCACATTAAGGCGATTCCTCCGGGTCCGGAAGGATATTCAGGGGCGGTGGGCCAGTTCGAGTGCGCGGCCACAATCGAAGAAACCTCGCTCATGCAGGGACGCCCCGCGCCGCTCACGGTAACCGTATCCGGTTTTGGAAACCCGCACGCGATGGGCGATCCCGCTTGGCCGGATTTGGGATGGGCGCAGGTATCACCGGGGGACCGCTCGTCCGAAAGCGAGTTCGACGAAACGGCGCACAAGCTGCGGCTTTCGAAGCGTTACGAATACACCCTCACGCCGCTCAACCAGGGCAGCTACACGATCGACGCGATCGTATTCAGCTATTTCGATCCGGACGCGGAAACATTCAAGCGCGCGGAGTCCGCGCCGATCGAGGTGACTGTCGCGCCCTCCGGTGAAGACTTCCAGCCGCTACTGGTGGCCGATAACGTGCCGCTCGACGAGCAAGCGATCGCGATGCTCGCCGAAGACATGCACCCGCTCATCGAGTCCGCGGAATTGGCGCATGGCAGCCTGTCGAATGGCAGCTTGTCAAACGAGGGGCGCTCGAACGGCTATGGCGTCGCCGCGATCGTGCTCGTACCCGCGACGATGTTCGCGGCGATAGCTGGTCTCACCGCGCGCCGTAGCCCCGGGCAGACCCAACGCGGAGGGGATCGCCGCACCCCGATGCATCGGCTCGACAGTGCCATGGATGCCGACGATCCGTACGATGCGATTTACCAATCGGTCATCGCGACGCTGGGCCGGCGGTTTAACGTTGAAACGACCGGAATGACGCCGTCCGATGCGCGCAGTCTGTTAAGCGAGCGCGGATGGGATGCGGACGCGTCACAACGGCTCGTCCGCATCCTTGAGACTTGCCAACGCGCCCGATACGGCGATGATCGCGTCGCCCCGGATACCCTGTATAATTTGGTGCAAGAGACGCGGGAATGCATCGCGGCGGTCGAGAATCTGGATTCAACGAAAGGGTAGCGGCTCGCGCCGGCTTCGCGGTTCGAATTTTCTCGAGTTTTCTATACTAAACACCAACTATGTATTCAATAGTAATAACATTGCTACTCGGCGCAGGCGCGTTCGACACGATTTTCGATGCAGGCGTGGCCGCATATGAGAAGGGCGAGTACGCCGCTGCCGCGCAATCGTTCCAGCAGTTGGCCGACGAAGGCGTCGCCGAGCCGGAGGTTTTCTACAACCTCGGCAACGCGTACTACCGTTCCGGCAAAGTCGGCCCCGCGATCGCCAACTACGAGCGCGCGCTGCAATTACAACCGAACCTGCTCGTCGCCCGCGAGAATTTGTCGCGCGCGGTGAATGCCACGGAACGCCGCCTCAAGAAACCCGAACCGCCCGCGTGGGAACAAAGCATCCTCTTCTGGCACGAAAACTTGGACTCCCGAACCGTCTACTGGACTGCCGCGGCCGCGTGGATTCTATTTTGGGCGCTGCTTATCGCGCGGCAGTTCACCCGCGCGCACTATCTGCGCCGCGCGGCAGCGGTAGCGTTGCTGATAGCGATCGCTTGCGCGGCCTCGTACTACGCGAAGACGCATCCGCAACAACTGGCCGTTGCCAGCGCGAATCGCGTCCCCGTGCATTACGGAACGAGCAAGGAAGAAACCGTCCGATTCGAATTATACGAAGGCGATCGCGTGCTCGTGGACGCGCGCGAGGAAGGCTGGGCCCGCGTCGTTACGGCGCAAGGCGAACGCGGTTGGGCCGAGGCATCGCTGCTGACGTTCGTCGGCCCGCCCTACGATTCGGGCGACGCAGTTTCGGCGCCCGCCGATACCGCCGAGTCAATTCCCGCGGAGACGACATGAGTCTTTCGTTCGTCGAACTGGTGTCGCTCGCCAAACGCCGCAAACCCGAGTTCAAAGACTTTTCCCGCGCGGAGCTGCTCGAGTCCACCCGCGAATTCGTGAAGGCACAACGCGCGGAAATTCGCGCGCAACACCGCGATGGCGCATCGGGCGCGGACATCGTCGCGAAGTTGACGCAGCTCGCCGACACGGTGGTGGACGGCGTGTTCGAGTTCGCGCTGTATCCGGTCGAGAACCGCCGCGCCGTACTGCAGAGTATTTCGTTGTGCGCGCAGGGCGGCTACGGCCGCGCGCAATTGAATCCCTATTCGGACCTCGACATCGGCATCCTGTACGAGGGAACGGTTAACAAATACCTGAAAGCGATCGACAAATTTTTGTCCCCGTTTCTGTTCGACATAGGCTATTCGAACTCATGCGTGGTGCGCGGGGTCAAGGATGCGATCGAACTCGCCAAGCGCGATCACAAGGTCTACACGAGCTACCTCGAATGCCGTCTGCTCGCGGGCAACACGGCGCCCTACGCGCGGCTCCGGTTGATGATGCGGGAATTGCGCCCCGGCGACACCGCGGAAAATTTCGCGGAGGTCAAGTTGCGAGAGCGCAGCGAATCGCTTCCAGAACAATACCGCGAGCTGT
>JBGTJY010001096.1:0-2906 GCA_041744855.1 Candidatus Hydrogenedentales bacterium | reverse complement strand
GAAAACGTCGCATGCGCCGCCAGTTCCTCGATGGGATATCCCCGATGACGCAATATCCCCGCCTCGCCGTCGATAAACGTGATCGCGCTCTTGCAAGAACCCGTGTTGCCATAGCCGGGGTCAAACGTAATCGCCCCCGATTCGTTGCGCAGCTTCTGGCAATCGACCGCGACCTCGCCCTCAGAACCCGTCATAACCGGCAACGAATATTCCTTGCCGTTCAGACTCAGCTTCGCATTGGACATGTTGCACGCGCTCCGGTGATTTGCGGCGATCGTTGTCGCGTTGTGGGGCCGTCCGGCAGTGTGGCAATCTTGTCTAGTCCCGCAATCTCAGCGCGTCAAGCGATCTGAAAAAGCACCCGCGATCTTCAAGAGGGCGTTGTTCTCGGACGACCGGAAAAGAGGCTCACCCTGCAGAATTCGGGGAGCCGAAAACTACACCATCGGCGCACAATCGATCAAGTATGATGCAACCCTCAGGCTCGAAAAACACAACTAGGGGGAACCGAAGATGACCAAGAAGTCCGGTCCAACCGAGCCGGTTTCGCGAAACGGCCAGCCGGATCCAACCGACGCACCCCCGCTCGAGTACGCATCTCCGATCACGCGGTTTCTGCAATACGACATGGTAGGCCCCGCGATGCTTCTCACGGCCGCGTTCGCCGCGCTCATCATTGCGAACACCGGGCTCAACGAACGCTACCACGAATTCTGGGAAACCACCGTCGGCTTTCGCGCCGCCGACCGCGAGCTACTTAAGCCGCTGCATCTCTGGGTAAACGATGGCCTGATGGCCGTCTTCTTTTTCCTCATCGGCCTTGAGATCAAACGCGAGCTTCTCATCGGCGAACTCGCTTCCCTGCGCCGGGCCCTGCTGCCCGCCGCCGCCGCCCTCGGCGGCATGATCGTGCCGGCGATCGTCTATATGCTCTTCAACCACGGCGGTGACGGCGCTCATGGTTGGGGCATCCCCATGGCGACAGACATCGCGTTCGCGGCCGGTTGCCTGGCGCTCCTCAAAAAATGGGTGCAACCGTCGCTCGTCGTCTTCCTCATTGCGCTCGCCATCGTGGACGACCTCGGCGCCGTCATCGTCATCGCCGTCTTCTATACCGAACAAATCGCCATCGCACCACTGAGCCTCGGCGGGTCGCTCATCGTGATTTCCTTCATACTCGGCCGCCTTGGCGTCCGGCGAACGTTGCCATACGCGATTATCGGCATCGTCGTCTGGATCAACTTCCTCGAATCCGGCGTCCACGCCACGATCGCCGGCGTCCTCCTCGCCTTCTCGATTCCGTCCGACGCGCGCTACGAAACCGCCCGCTTCAAAGGCCGCATGAACGAGTTACTCCGCCGTTTCCGCGTTGCCGAAGAGGAATGGCGCGACGCCGGCGGAGCCGACGACGATTCCGACAAGTCATACCAAGACCTCATCGTCAACCATCGGCAACAAAGCCTCATCCGGGCAATGAACGCCGAATGCCACCACGTCGAGGCACCACTCCAACGGCTCGAATACAACATCGAGCCCTTCGCCGCGTTCGTCATCATGCCCGTCTTCGCCTTCGCAAACGCCGGACTCCACTTGCCCCTCTCGGAAATTGCCCCCATAATCGTTGAACCCGTCACGCTTGGCATCTTCTTCGGTCTCCTGCTCGGCAAACCGATCGGCATATTCGTGGCATGCCTCATCGCGGTCAAGACTGGCCTGGCAACGTTGCCGCGCACCGTCACCTGGCTCCAGGTGCTTGGCGTGGGGTTTCTGGCAGGCGTCGGGTTTACCATGTCGCTCTTCATCAACGGCCTCGCATTTCTCGGCTTGGACCCGGTGCAGGCCGAGCGCTACGTCAACGAAGGCAAGCTCGGAATATTCCTCGCCAGCATAGCCGCCGCCACAGCCGGCCTAGCCATCCTCCGGTTCACGGGCAAAAAATAACTCGATATACTACTCTAGCATTACAAATACCCGTAATACATATTAAAATAATCTGTGTAAATCTGTGCAATCTGTGGACAGATCCCTCCGACTTGTTTTAACGCCAACGTTCCGGTGATATAGTTTCTGTTTCGCTGGCAGTCGGGCTCCTTAGCCGCGGAGGAAATACACGAATGCGAATGCTCTCAATCGCAACGCTGGGGTTCTTTGGCTGTATTGCAGCGTTAGCCGCGCGCGGAACGGCGTTGGCGCAAGAAGCCGAGCCGCGCGAAGAACTCAGCGGTCCTCAGGTCTACCAAACCTTCTGCGCAGTCTGTCACGCACCGCGCGGCCAGGGTGGCCCCATGGGAAAATCGATCGTCGATCCCAAATCGACCGCGTATACCGATCTAGAAATCATCTCGATCATCGAAATGGGCCGGCCCGATTTGGGCATGGCCAGTTACATCGGCGCGTTGTCGAAAACCGAGATTCAAGGCGTCACCGCTCACATCCGCGAACTCCAGGGCCAGACGCAGCGCGCCCTGCGAAATGAATCGGCGGCAACGGCGCCAGCCGCGAACGCGTCGGATATCGCCAAGCGCGGCGAGGAGTTATTCAACGGCAAGGCCGCGTGCATCCAGTGCCATTCCTACGATTACCGCGGCGGCGTGCACGGTCCCGATCTAAGCAAGATCGGCGCGGACCTCACCCAAGACGCGCTCCGTGAAGCGTTGGTCCATCCCGCCGCCAAGATCGCCGAAGGCTACGATGCGAAGATCGTCGTCGTCAGCGACGGAAAAAAGATCGAAGGCCGCGCGAGAAACGAAACCGAAAAATCGATTCAACTACTCAGCGAAGACGGCATGATCTGGACGACCTATTTCAAAGACCGCGTCAAATCCGTTTCGGACTTCCCCGGATCCTTGATGCCCTCGGAAAACTTCACGCGCCTATCTACGGAAGAACAAGACGCGTTGCTGGCA
>JBGTJY010001095.1:0-7185 GCA_041744855.1 Candidatus Hydrogenedentales bacterium | reverse complement strand
TTGAGGAATATCGAGATGCGGGTGCAGCGGCCTTCGTAGTGCGGAGAATTCTGTAGGGTCTCGATGGCGACTACCTTGCCGTCCGCGGGGCTGATAATCGCGTGGGGATCAGTTGGGGTTTGACGCGTCGGATCGCGGAAGAAATTGAGTGTGAAGAGGCCGAGGATGATGGGCGGCACCCCAATTTCCCAGAGTTGTGCGAAGCAGAATAGCGCGCCGACCGTCAGCAGGGGCACGTAGTAAAACGCACCCACTTTCCACGCGCGAAACGTCTCCATTACATGAGTCCCCGTTCGCGCAGGCTGACCCAGCGATCGTCGCCGAAGATGATGTGATCGACGACGCGGACGCCGAGCAGCTCACCCGATTCCTGCAGGCGTTTGGTGATGAGGAGGTCGTCGCGGCTTGGCTCGGGGTCGCCGCTGGGGTGGTTGTGGCAGAGGATGACGCCCATTGCGCCGAGCCTTACCGCCATGCGGAAGACGTCGCGCGGGACTGCGTGGGTGCCGTCGATGCCTCCTCGAGAGACTTCCACGCATTTAATGACCTCGTTTTTCGTGGTCACCAGGATGCACTTAAAGTGCTCGTCTTCGTAGTCCTTGAATTCGTTCATCAGAAGTTTGGCGGCATCTTCCGCAACGTTGATCTTCGTGCGGCGTTTCTCGCTGTAGGTGGCGAGGCGTCTGCCGAGTTCGAGGGCGGCCTTGATTTCTATGGCCTTGACGCGGCCGAGGCCGTCGACTTCCTGGAGTTCTTCGAGGCTCGATTGGGAGATGGTGCGCAGGCTTCCGTTGAAGTGACGCAGGAGTTCCTCGGCAAGCGCGACGGCGCCTTTCGAGCGGGTGCCGCTGCGGAACAGGATCGCTAGTAGCTCGGCGTCGCGTAGGGCTTCGGGGCCGACGCGTTCGAGGCGTTCGCGGGGACGGTCTTCCTCCGGCATTTCGCGGACGGCGGTCGAGTAGATGGGGCCTTGTTCTTTCATGGGTGAGGGGCGTTCGTGAAGGGTTGGACGAACAGGGACGAGCAGGGACTTACACAGCGCGGCTTAGCCGCAACCAAACCACGGGGCGCACGGGGATCACGGGGGAAATATTCACCGCAGATGAACACCGATGGGCACAGATGAACACCGATACGCAGAGGTTTGGAGTAAAGAGGTCCCCGCTTACTGCGGGGCTGTTGAAAAAGTCGAGATTCCCACGGCCGCGCGCAATGCTTTAAGGCGCGCGGCCTCGGAATGACGGAGTTTTTAGTACGGACTTGGTGCTTCATGGGCAGACGTGCTTCATGGGCAGAACGCCATGGCGATGCGGGGGATGCCTGCGAGATCGGGGCGGAAGCCGATGTCACGGTATCCGTGTTGGTTGAGAAGTGCGCGCACCGCTTCATCCTGCCCCATTCCGATTTCGAAGGCAAGCAGGCCGTCGGGGCGGAGGACGCGGGGGGCGTCTGCGACGAGACGGCGTATGAGGTCGAGGCCATCGTCGCCGGCGAGTAGGGCAGCGGGGTCTTCGTAGTTGCGGATGGTCGGGGAGAGAGCGTCCCAATCGCCAGTTGCCACGTAGGGCGGGTTGGCGCAGACGACGTCGAATTGGCGGGCGGACTCGTAGGGCTCGAGGAGGTCGCCAAGTTGCAGCGTGACGCGATCTTGGACGCCGTGTCGTTGGATGTTTCGTTGTGCTAGGGCGATGGCTTGGGACGAGGTGTCCGTTGCGCACACGCGTGTTTCGGGACTGTTTCTCGCGATACTGACTGCGATACATCCGGAACCGGTGCAGGGTTCGCATACGGTAGCGGCGTTTCCGTTTAAGAAATCGAGGACCACTTCTACCAGGTGTTCCGTTTCGGGCCGGGGGACGAGAATTGGCGCTTGGGTGAAGAAGGGAAGCGAGAAGAATTCCCATTCGCCGAGGATGTAGCCGAGGGGTTCGGACTGCTCGCGTCGGCTGAGGAGGTTCGCGAAGACTTCGGTGAAAGAGAGGTCCCCGCTTACTGCCTGCGGGGACGACGAAGGGGGGACTGCCTGCGGAGACGACGAAGGGGGGACTGCCTGCGGGGACGACGAAGTGGGGACTGAGTGCGGGGACGACGAAGCGGGGACTGAATGTGGGGACGACGAAGTGGGAACTGCCGACAGGGACGACGCAGGTGGCGGGGACAACGAAATGCGCGTCGATGGATTCCTCTGGATTGGTTCACGCAGGCGCGCTAGCAGGGAGGCGCGGGTTATTCCGAGCGCGTGGGCCAAGAGGATTTCCGCGTCGAGGCGGGGGGTCTCGGTGATCGGGGAGAGTCGCGGGATCGCGGCTGCGATGACGTCCGACGCGGTCGGGTCCGATACGGTTGGCATATCGGCTACGGTTTGAATGGCGTGCGCGGGCACTTAGGTGGACGCGAGTCGCGCGGCGCGGTCGGCTGCGATGAGGCCGTCGATGAGTTCTTCGAAGTCGCCTTCCATCACGCCGCCGAGTCGATGCAGCGATAGTCCGATGCGGTGGTCCGTCACGCGGTTCTGCGGGAAATTGTAGGTGCGGATGCGTTCGCTGCGATCGCCGCTGCCGACTTGGCTGCGGCGGTCGGCGGAACGCTTGGCGTCTTCTTCGTCCTGCTTTTTGGCGAGGAGGCGCGCGCGCAGGATGAGGATGGCGCGGGCCTTGTTTTTGTGTTGGGACTTTTCGTCCTGGCAGGTCACGACGAGGCCCGTCGGCTTGTGGGTGACGCGGACTGCGGAGTCGGTCGTGTTGACGCTTTGGCCGCCGGGGCCGGACGAGCGATAGACATCGATGATCAATTCGTGCTCGGCGATTTGGATTTCGACTTCGTCGGCCTCGGGGAGGACCGCGACGGTGACGGCCGAGGTGTGGATACGGCCTTGGGCCTCGGTCGCAGGGACGCGCTGGACGCGGTGGGTACCGCCTTCGAATTTCATGTGGCTATAGACGTTGTCCCCGGTGACCTTGAAGGTGATTTCCTTGAGTCCGCCGATGCCCGTTTCGTTAGAGCTGAGGATTTCGATTTTCCAGCCTTTGGTCTCCGCGAATCGCGAATAGGCCCGAAACAAATCGGCGGCGAAGAGTCCGGCCTCGTCTCCCCCGGTCCCCGCGCGAATCTCGATGATCGTGTTTTTCGCGTCGTTGGGGTCTTTCGGCAGGAGGAGGACTTTGAGCTCGGCTTCGAGATCGAGCAGTCGCTCGGCGTGCATGCGGCGCTCGGCTTCGGCCAACTCGCGCAGTTCGGCGTCGCTTTCGGAACGCAGCAGATCGTCGGCGCCATCGCGCTCGTGTTGGTGGCGCTTAAATTCGCGCCAACACATTACGAGGTCTTCGAGCGCGGACTGCTTTTTCCGGTACTCCCGATAGATGTCGGGATTCGACGCGACCTTCTGCGAACACATCGCGTCGGAGAGCCGGTTGAACTCCTGCTCCATCGTGTGCAGCTTCTCGCGAAGGAGCTGCTCCATCTATATGCTCTGCAACCTGACTGAGGCTCAGTTCGACTGTGCTTTGTTGGACTGGCCGACGTTCGTGGTGCCGTATTTGCGCTGGAAGCGTTGCACGCGGCCTTCGCTGTCGACGAACTTCTGCTTGCCGGTGTAGAACGGATGGCAGGCAGAGCAGATTTCGACGCGAATCTCGGGCTTGGTAGCGCCCGTGGTGAAAGTATTGCCGCACGCGCAAACGACCTTTGCCGGGACATACTTGGGGTGAATGTCTTTTTTCATTGGGGTATCTCCACGTCGCGCAGCCATGCGGCGGCAGTAGTTCGAAAGACGGCTGCGACCGCGGCTATTGAAAGCTGAGGGGTCGCCGAACCGCGAGACTATAGCACAGCGGGACATTTCGCGACAAACGGAACGATGGCAGGGCTTTAGGAAGTGGCGGGCGGCGGCGTTGCGCGGATACGATACGCAGGTTTGGCTAGGCGTTCCCAAATGGAAATTTGGGAACGAGGAGGGTAGGTTTGCGCGCCAGTCCATCGAGGGGAACCGCATCGCGATGTTGCACGGGTATGTAGTCACAGACGCGGGGACGGTGCGTGAGGTCACCAACGCGGAGGAACTGCAGCAGGCCGTCGCGGCGGGATGTGGTCGAATCTGGGTGGACATTCTCGCGGACGGTGGTCAAGAGGTCGCGGACACGGGGCGCATATTGGGGCTGCATGCGGATGCGGTTCGCGATGCTACCGAGGGCGAACCGCGTCCGCGGATTGATGAATTCGACGATCATATTTTTTTGATCATGTATGGCGCTGTGGGGCCGGAAGAGCCACTGGTTTTTTCGCCGCGGAAACTGGCGATTTTTCTGACGGCCACGGCGTTCGTCACGGTTCACGATAAGCCGCACCGGACAATCGAACGGCTGCACCGGCGATTCAAGACGCGGAGCCACGCCGCGCTCGAGGGCGGGGTCGATACGCTGTTGCTGACCATCTTCGACAGTATCATGGACAATTACTTGTTGGTCTCCGAGAATTTCGACCAACGCGTGAGCGAATTGGAAGAGAAGTCGCTCGATCCGAAAGTGTTGCCGGATTTACTCGAATCGATCTCGGGGGTGCGTGGCGAACTGCTTCAAATGCGGCGGTTGGCGTCGCAACATCACGAGGTCTTGCAGCCGATTGCCGAGGGCGAGATCGACCTCATCTCGCCTAACCTTGAGAACAGTTTCGCGCACGTGCGCGATCACATTACCCGGACGATTGAAACCATCGACGGCACGCGCGAAATTCTCCACGGGGTTCGGGACAACTACCAGGCCGCGCTGCTCAACCGGACCAACCACGTGATTCAGACGTTGACAACCTTCTCGACGATTTTCCTGCCGCTGACGTTGCTTGCGGGTATCTACGGAATGAATACGGATCTATGGCCGCCGGCGGACATGCCGGGGGCGTTCTGGATATATATCGGCGGAATGACGGCGATCGGGCTTGGCCTGTACTTGTATTTTCGGATGCGAAGGTTTTTGTGATGGAGGCGCTTTTGATCCGGCGCGCGGGATTGGCGGATATTGACGCGGTGATCGATTTGCTCGATATGCAATTTGACGATCACGACATTTCCGTTTCGCGAGAGAACTTGCGGGAAACCGTGCGCGTGATGATCGAAGAGCAGGACCGCGGCTTGATATTTCTGGCGCTGCGGGACGGGAAGGCGGTGGGCGTCGCAGCGATGCCCATCACGTGGTCGCTCGAGCACGGGGGGAAATCGATTTGGCTCGACGAGCTATTCGTGCGGCCCGAGTGTCGGGGGACAGGGATAGGGAAGGCGTTGTTGGATCGGGCGGAGTTTGAGGCGCGCGAGTTAGGTTGCCAGGCGATCGACTTGGAGGTCGATGCGGAACACGGACGTGCGGAGAGTCTTTATGAGCGCGCCGGGTTTGGGCGGCATCGGCGGAACCGATTTTTTAAGCGACTATCAGAGTGAGGTCGTTGAAGTTGGTGGCAATCGATTAGTAAAAATTGATTTCGATGACTCTAATCGTTGTTGCCGCGTTAATGGATGCAGGGGCGCGCGTTCAAGCCCAAACTCGAAAAACCTAACGCGTGTCGTCGCCACTGTCGGTATTTGTCGTCGCCGGTTCCATTTTCGGTTCGTCGAGTTTCGGGGACGCGGAGGCAGGGACGCGGGGAACGGGATTCTTGTCTGCGTCCAACTTTATCTTCACAGTGAAATTGCCGGTCTCCGTTTCCTCTATCGACGCGCCGAGAAATCCCCGGCGCTTTTCAGCGAGCTGTACCATTTCCGTCGCCGTTTTCCGCGGGACATCGCTGTAGACATCCAATCTAATGTTCGCGTTCATGGCTTATTCCTCACGCTAGGCAATTTTGTTGTCAATCAGGAATTGCTTTCGTTCGTCCTCGAAGGGAGCGTCGTATAGCAAATTAAACGACTCGTAGGTCGGTATTTTACCGGCGAAACGCCGCGTAATCCAATCCTGAATCTGTTTAAGACGTGCGCCTTTTTCAATCTCGGTTCCTGCGTTATACCAATCTTGTATCTTCTGAGCGGAGTCAGTCTTCGGCAAGGGGACCGAGCGCTCGGTTTCCGCGCTGCGATCCGCATTCGCAAATGCCAAGGGGAGGAATATCCGGGTGCAGATGTATCCAACCAGGAAACCGCCGCCCGCACCCGCAAGCAGAAGGGACAGAATAAAAATCTCGCCGTTAGGCAGGTTTAGGCGCGTGGTGAGATACTCGACCAGCCGGCGCAAATAACCGGGCATGAGGGCTAATTGTGATAGCCCGGCGCCAACCAAGATTTTCGTCAACCAATCGGAAATCTCCTCTAGATTGGTGTTGGAAGCATAGCCGCCCGGGGGATTAGGAGCACCAGTTGAATCGTCGCTACGCTTAGCCGTGCGTAAGCTCCGCGGAATTCCGAATATGAAGCCGACGATGCCGCCGCCAATGAAACTCGCAGCCGTTAGGAGTACCGCGTTACCCAGTATTGACCACGGGGATTCTTGTTGCGTCACGAATACAATTATGCCCAGCGTGACCACCATAAGAAGGCTTATCGAAATCAGCTGTGAGAATATCTTGGCGTCTTTCATTGTCAGCCCACGCGAGGGCGTCGATAAGCCCTGATGCGCACGGTCCTTCGCTTTAAAAGGCATGAACGAACCCCTCGGCCATAGGCATGTGGATTTAGGGCATCCTATGCCAAAACCGAATTATGCGACAACCCGCGTAGACTATTGCAGTGTTGGTCGCAAAAGGTTACGAGAGGCAACGCAATACTATGATGGGGGTGGAGGAATATGGCGGAGAGGGAGGGATTCGAACCCTCGGTGCAGCTTTAGACCGCACAACGCCTTAGCAGGGCGCCACATTCGTCCACTCTGTCACCTCTCCGAGCGTGGGCTTGGGTACTGTAGCATCGCTTGGCTAAATGTTCAATTTGTTGGCCCATTCCATGGACTTCTATGCCCACTTACGCTGGGTTGAATGTGGGTAGAGATTGCCACGGCCGCGCGCAATGCCCAATGCCGCGCGGCCTCGCAACGACGCGTTAAGTGATATACTCGGGCAGGAACTACGAAAGCGGAGAACTTGGATGATGGCGACCGTTGCGCGGGCGGTGGAGATTCTGCTCGGGCTGTTTTTTATCGCTTCGGCGGCTTCTAAGGCGCTGGACGTTGAGGCCTTTGCGAAGTCGATTTCGGCTTACGGTGTTGTGCGCGA
>JBGTJY010001094.1:0-6602 GCA_041744855.1 Candidatus Hydrogenedentales bacterium | reverse complement strand
CGTGCTGAGGTCGTCCAGCTCGAGTTCGAATGCGCTGTATTGATAGGAGACGATGCGGTTGTGGTACATGATGGACTCGAGGATGTCGCTACGGCGGAATCGGCTGGTGACCGTCGAGAGGTCGGGGCCGCCGCCGATGCCGATGTTGCCGAAGACGTGGCAGTCAGCGCATTTGGCTTTGCGGAAGACGAGTTCGCCCTGTTTGTAGTTTGGTTCGCGGTAGTTCATCGGGTCGTATTCGAGGTAGTCGGCGAGTTCCTCGAAACTCATTTGCGCGAGGTCGTCGCTGACTTTTGCGCCTTCGGATTGCGCGATTAGGGCGAGGGCGCGCTGCTCTCGCGCCAGGAGCGCGTTTGCCTTGCGCTCTTCGGCGACTTTGCGTTCGTCTTCCGGCAGCAGCGCGAGCGACGTTGTCCACATGTTGTCGACGAATCCGGAGAGGCTTGCGCCGCCGCCGATTTCGCGTCCGAAATCGAACCAGGCGACGAGGCGATCGCGTTGTTCTTTTGTCCAGCCTTGCTCGATCGTGCGCAGACAATAGACGGTGTGGATTTGTTCTTCTTGGGTTTTCTCGGGCGTGAGGTAAGCGAGGAGCGCGTCCTGCGCGCCGGGCGTTTCCATATGCGCGAGCATGACTTGCAGTTCGCGGTTCACGCGGGAATCGGCCGCGGGAAATCTCGCGAGGAGTTTTGGGCCGACCTCCGCCTTGAATGCGGCGCGCGGGTCGTCGCCGACTTCGTTTTTTTCGAGGTCGCGCAGAAACGCGAGCGAAATGACGCGCAGATAGTTCAACGTGGTTTCGTCATCCATCTTCGCGTTGCTGAACGACGCGAGTTTGTCGAAGACGGCCTTGCAGTCGTCTTTCGACTTTTGCGTGTAGATGAGCGCGAGGAGACCTTCGAGCGCGGCACGCGGATGCTTCTCGATGTCCATCGCGAGGACGGCCTCGGGCCAGTCTTCTTTGTAGCAGCGGGTGAGCGCGAGGCATGCGGCGTAGCGCGTGAAGCGGTCTTCGTTTTCGAGCAGCGCGAGGAGGCGTTTTGCTGTCTCTTTCGACGGCAGGACAACCGCGGTCGAATCCATGCCGGCGCGTACGAGGGCTTCGCATGCGCGGCGCGCGACGGTGGGATCTTTATCTTCCAACATGTCGCTGAGTCGCGCTTGGCCGTCTTCGAGCGGGAACGTTCCCAGGAGGAACACGGCCTGACTGCGGATGGCGGGCTCGCGATCCTTTAGCAGCGCGTTGAGTTGATCGAGCGTGGGTTTCGGTCCGTAGACTTGGAGCAGTTCGAGCGCGCGCAGGCGATCTTGCGTCGAGCGGCCGGCATCGTGGAGAACTTTGTGCAAATCCTCGGACCATTTGGAATCGGATACGGATTCTTTCACGTCGCGGATTGCGGCCATGCCCCACGCTGTGCGCGGCATGGGTTGGCGGATGGCTTTGTCGACGCCTTCTGAATTCTCTTGCGTGGGTTCATCTTTCTGGGGCACATCGCCTGTGTAGCGGACGCGGTAGAGGCCGCCGACCGTGCCGCGGCCGCCCGCCGTGAAATAGAGGGAGCCGTCGGGGCCGACGTCCATGTCGGTGACGTTGAGCGGCTCGCCGACGACGAAGTCGACCGTCTTGCCGAGGTAGGTGGCGCCGGTTTGTTTGGGCATGACGACGCGAATGCGGCCACGGGACCAATCGCCCATGAAATAGGCGCCGTGATATTTTTCTGGATACGCGTTGTGATAGTAGAACACGACACCGACGGGCGAGCCCCGGCCCACGTCGTCGACGCTGGGCAGGGTGTCGATGTAGTAGAACGGCATTTTGCTCGAGCCGGTGCGCCAGCCGTAGTCGCCGCCGGGAATGGCGTGGACGACGCGGATCGGGCGGAACCAGGGCAGGCCGAAATCCCACTCCATATCGGCCTCGAAGAGAAAGATTTCGCCTTCGAGGTTCATGTCCATGTCGAAGGGATTACGAAATCCGCCGACGATTTGGCTCCATTGGCCGGTTTGCGGATCGACGCGATGGACGGTGCCGCCGGGCGCGCGGATGTTGTTGGCGTGGCCACGGGGGTCGACGTAGAGCGGGAGGAGGTGATCTTCCTGCAGGCGGCGCGAGGGCGAGGCGGGGCTGCCCATCTGATCGGGGTAAGCGTGGTTGCCGTAGAGGATGTAGAGGAAACCGTCGGGGCCGGTGAGGATCGTGTGCGGGCCGTGCTCGCCGATGCCGCCGTTTGATTTCATGACGAGGGAGAGTTCGTCGGCCGCGTCGTCGCCATCGAGATCGCGGAGGCGATAGAGCGCGGCGTCGTGCGGGCCTTTGGAGTGCACGAGGAGATCGCCGTCGCCAATGAAGTGCATACCCATGGCGGTGCTGACGTCGTCGGAAAAAACTTTCTGCGCGTCGTAGACGCCGTCGTCGTCGTTGTCGAGGAGGATGCGCATGCCGTGCGGCTCGGAGGCGACGACGGGGCGGCCTTTGTGATCGAAGGCGAGATTGATGACGGAGCCGATCAGTTCGTTCGAGGCGACTTCTTCGACGACGAAACCTTCCGGCGTGCGGAAGCGTTCGCGCTGGAAAGAGAATCGCTCTCGGCGTTCCTCGACGTCGGGCATGAGGAGGGCGGACGGATCGGCGGGGGAGAGCATCGCGTCGGGTTTGTACTCGCGGATTTCGATGTCTTTGAAGGCGACTTGCATGCCGGGGCCGGTGTGCAATTGCAGGGCGATGACGCCGTCGTTCGCGCCTTCGGGGTCGGTGATTTCGCAGGTCGTGTGTCCGTTA
This sequence comes from Candidatus Hydrogenedentales bacterium, assembly GCA_041744855.1. Classification (GTDB taxonomy): domain Bacteria; phylum Hydrogenedentota; class Hydrogenedentia; order Hydrogenedentales; genus JBGTJY01. The sequence continues at coordinate 3,823 of JBGTJY010001094.1, read as the reverse complement.
AGGACGATTTTGATGTAGTGGCCGTGGCAGATGATTTCGAAATCGTTCCAGTCGTTTTTCTTCACCCACGTCTGGGTTTCGGCGCGTTGTTCTGGCGTCATCTTCTGCCAGTAGTCCATGAAGCCGCGTTTGCGTTCTTCGTAGAGCATGCCGAAGTAAGTTGCCTCGGCGATGTCGGCCTGGTAACCGGCGACCGCGAAATCGGGGAGTTGTTCGCCGCGAAATTGGACGCCGCTGTTGTGATTGCGCAGCTTCACCTTAGCGCGGAGGATGAAATCGGCGTAGCCTTTCGTGGTGGAAAGGAAGCTGTTCTGCTCGATCTTTAGGTTGTCGGTGTTGCCGACGATCGCGCCGTCTTCGACTTTCCAGAGGCGCTCGTCGCCGGTCCAGCCGCTGAGGTCTTTGCCGTTGAACAGCGGAACGAAGCCAGTGCTTGTGTCCGCGCTGGATCGAGCAGCTGCCGCGAGCAGGAGAGCGAGTGAGAATGCCGCGCGAAGAACTTTGTATCGATGCATGAGGGAAACCTTCCGTGTTCGCAGCCTTGGGAAATTCGCGTGGAACGATAACAAATCGGGGCGGGGCGGGTCATTACTGTGGATTTCGCCGAATGGCGGGCGTGCGGCGGAACTGCTGGCCAGCACCGCCGACTCCTACGTGATATTCTATAAACGGATCGGACGACTCAAAGGAACACGCCCCATGGATTCCCTCTCAGCGCAGGACGCGAGCAAAAAGCTCGAAGAATTGATTCGCAACTTCTGCGACAATCATGAGCCGATGACAATCCACGGCGCTTCGAGTAAGGCCGTCCTCATCGGCGAAACCGACTGGGAGGGAACGCTCTACCTGCAGAGTATTCCGGGTATGGTGGAATCCATCCGCGCTGGGTTGAAGACGCCGCTTGAGGATTGCTCCGAAGACCCGACGTGGTAAGTCGAAAATACGGCGCCGGACTCGTGCAAAAGGAGGATGATAACTCTCTGCGATCCTCGGCGTTCCTCAGCGAACTCTGCGATTAACTGAGGACCCCGCTCTTTTTCAGCGCCTCCAACACTTGAATCACGCAATCGTCCAGCGATTTCTTGTCGGTCTCGACGACTATTTCCGCGTTCAGCGGTTCTTCGTAGGGCGCAGAGATGCCCGTGAACTCTGGGATTTCGCCTTTGCGCGCCTTTTTGTAGAGGCCTTTTGGGTCGCGCTTCTCGCATTCTTCGAGCGAGCACTTCGCGTAGACCTCGATGAAGGAATCGCCGGAGATTGCACGGGCGGCGTCGCGATCGGCGCGGTACGGGGAGATGAACGCCGTCAACGCGATCACGCCCGCGTCGTTGAACAATTTCGAGACTTCGCCGATGCGCCGAATATTCTCCGCGCGATCCTCTGGCGAAAAGCCGAGGTTCTTATTGAGTCCGTGCCGGATGTTGTCGCCATCGAGGACATAGGTGCGACAGCCGCGATCATAGAGCGCGTTCTCGACAGCGTGCGCGAGCGTCGATTTCCCCGAACCGGAAAGCCCCGTGAACCACAACACGCACGCTTTGTGTCCGTTGGTTTTCTCGCGCATATCGCGCGAGACGTCCGCGTGGTGCCAAGTGATGTTGGTGCTCTTGGATTCGGTGGCCATGCGTTACTCCTTCATGGTGTGGATTGTTGGGTTGAACCCGGGCGCCGCGGCAAATTTGCCGCGGCAACTGACGCAACGATTGCCGACGAGCGTTCCTGCCGGAATGTGTGCGAATGCACACAAGTTGAGCGGATTGAGCCAGTTATGCTACGCTCTGCGCTCTCGGTTTGTCAAACCTTCGGCCCGCGCTCGATTGCGGCCCGCCGATGGTTGCGCGCTACTGGTCGCGCCTTTCCAGCCTGAAACCGTCACTATTTCCGAAGGAGAATGAGTTATGCCCATTACGCCTCACGGCGGAGAACTTGTCGAACGCCTGCTGAGCGGCACCGCGTTGCAAGCCGCGAAAGACAAGGCGCGCGATCTGCCGCGCATCAAAGTCGACACGTACACCGCGTTCGACATCGACGGCATCGGCAAGGGCATTTTCAGCCCGTTGCGCGGCTTCCCGAACGAAGACGTGACGCGCACCATTCTCGACAAGATGCATCTGCGCGCCGGCGTTCCGTGGACCATTCCGCTATTCCTCGCGGTGTCGCATGAGGATGCCGATCGCCTCAAGGTCGGCTCGCAAGTGGCCATTGAAGACGACGAAGGCGAGCTGTGCGCGATTCTGCATCTCACCGAAAAGTTTTCGCTGGATCACAAAGAAGTGGCCACGAAAATTTATCTGACCGACGACGCGAAACATCCCGGCGCGGCCTACACGATGGGACTCGGCCCGGTGTTTTTGGCGGGCGATCTCGATGTACTGAAGGCGCGCAAAGTCGACCACCAGAACTACAACCTGACGCCGCGCGAAACCCGTGCCGCGTTCAAGGAACGCGGCTGGAAACGCATCGTCGCGTTCCAGACCCGCAACCCGATCCACCGTGCGCACGAATACCTCACCAAGTGCGCGCTCGAAAATTGTAACGGCCTGCTGATTCATCCGCTCATGGGCACGACGAAGAGCGATGACATCCCCGGCGACGTGCGCATGAAGTGCTACGAAGCGCTGATGAAGAACTACTACCCGAAAGACCACGTGATGCTGTCCATCATGCCGGTCAACATGCGCTACGCCGGACCCAAAGAAGCCGTGATGCACGCCATCATCCGCAAGAACTACGGGTGCACGCACTTCATCGTCGGCCGCGACCACGCGGGCGTCGGCAACTATTACGGCACGTACGACGCGCACTACATCTTCGATCAGTTCGATCCGAAAGAAATCGGCATCTCGATCATGTTTTTCGATCACTCGTTCTTCTGCAAGGCCTGCGGTTCGATGGGCTCGATCAAGACCTGCCCGCACGACAGCTCGAACCACGTCGCGTTGAGCGGCACGAAGGTGCGCGAAATGCTCCGCGCGGGCGAACTGCCGCCCGAAGAATTCACGCGGCCCGAAGTTGCGAAAGAACTCTTCGGCTGGGCCAAGAGCGGGAGCTGACCAACTCCTCGCGCACGGGCGCATCGCGCGCCTGCAATCTGATTGTTGCTAGCATTCTGGGACGCGCTCCGGCGCGTCCCTTTTCGTTGTACGTAGAAATTCCTTCCCGCTTTCCATTCCCGTTCTATTCTGATCCGTGCAGTGCGAAGTCTCGTTCTCCGGAGCAGGTCCGATGAACACTTCGACAGTCCCGGCCGCACGCGGTGGTTTCACCGCAGTCGAGCTCCTGATCGTTGTGATTGCGCTCGCGATCATATTGACGATCTCGCTCATTGTCATGCATCGCCGGACCGCCGCGCAGGCGACGAGCGAACTTTTCGGGGCCGTCTACGACAACGACGCGGATCATGTGCGGAAATTGCTGCGCGCCGGGGCCAATCCCGACATTATCGACAGCTCGGGGATGACGCCGCTGCACTTCGCCATCGACAAGCGTATGACGTGCGTTGCCGAGTTGTTGATCGATGCGGACGCCGACCTGGCGTTCATGTCGACGGCGTGTAAGTGCGACGCTGTACTACCGTCTATTCCGCGACGGTCGCCGAAGCCCGCGCGCTGCGTTTCGCCCAGTAACGGCGCGCCCATGCGGGACGAACGTCCGGCGCCTGTTCCGACAAGTTCGCAACGCGTTCGCTCCAGTTCCGGATCAATTGGGCGTGCTCCTTGAACGCCCGCGCGCTTTCAACGCCGTCCCTAAACCAATCGCGCTGGATTGCATCGCGCTCTTCAATAAACGCGGGCCGCAACCGTTCCGGATTCTTAATCACCGT
>JBGTJY010001093.1:0-4439 GCA_041744855.1 Candidatus Hydrogenedentales bacterium | reverse complement strand
CTTCATCCTCGCCGGCCGCGACGAGATCATCCCGACGCAGTTCGGGCGCAAGCTGCACGACAGCTACGACGGCCCGAAGCGCCTCTGGCTCCAGCCCGAAGCCGGCCACAACACGATGGACTACATCCCCGGCGTGCCGTGGTGGCGGGAAGTCGTCGAGTTCGTGGGTGACCGTCCTTTGTAGAGGCGGCTGTGTCAGCCGTCCTCTGACTAAAACGAGCGGCCCTCGGCCATCATCCCGAATTCAGAGGCGCTTGGCACAAGCGCCTCTACAACGATTCGAGCGCGGCTCGCATCTCCGCGAGGGGGGCGGGGCGGTTCATCCAGATTTCAAAGGAGAGCCCGCCTTAGTGGAGGAGCATCGGGAGGCCGTTGAGGATCGTGGCAACCTCCATGTTACCGAGACACACAAGCTGGGGGACTACGGCAACCCTTACGAAATCTTTCGGCGTCTTGCCGGGGATGGCACCGCGCTGCGCGATTGACGCTGAGTGACAAGCCACACACTCTCGATCCCCTATGCCAGATGTTCTCTCCGCGGTTGAACGCGAACTCAACCAGCCACAACTCAGCGTGCCTTTGCAGGCGGCTTCATCGTTGCTGCATAACTTGATTGAGGATGCGTCGTATGTCGGCGAAGTGTTCTCGCTCGGTTACAATGAGGCGCTGGTGCAGATTCACGATCATCATCGACAAAGAGTCGGCGGCATTCCGGCGCTGGCGTTTCTCGTCGCCACGCGAATTACGCCGGGGAGCGTGAGCGATGTGCGCGAGGAGGATTCGTCCGTCGTTCTCCTGCGAGTGCTCGACCAAGCCCCACTCCCCAACGCCGACGAGGCGCTCCGCGTGCGGGTGGAAAATGCCCAGCGCGTGAGCGGTGAGTTGGACCGAAGCTGGGATCACCGCGAGGTAATGGACCCGACGACGCATCACTTGCTTTCTTACGCCGGTGTTCGCTGCCGCGTGCTCGGCACTTTTTACATCTCCAACATGAACGAAGGAGAAGGCGGCGACGATTACCGGCTGATGTTCGGATCAGACCTCAGCAACTATTATCCGAATCGCGGGCTCAAGGTGTTCAAGCCACGAGCTGATCGTCTGGGGCAGATCGTGAATTACCGTGACCCGCGGATTCATACCTCCACTGCCCCGGTAGCGATGGTGCATGTCGGCTATGTGCGTTACGCCTCGACCAATCGCCCGTTCCAGCAGGTCAGCAGCGTTGCCGTGGCGCTGACGCCGACAGACTTGCTCGGTCAAAAGACCGCGCTTTTCGGCATGACGCGTAGCGGCAAATCGAACACCACGAAGATTATTTTGCAGTCCATCTTCGCGCTTCGCTGGACGCAGCAACCGCCGATACGAACTGGGCAAATCGTTTTCGATCCGAACGGCGAATATGCGAATGAGAACACGCAAGACGCCGACCATGGGCTTGCTCCGAATGCGATCAAGAACGTGTGGGCGTGCGGGCCAACGGGCCAGCAAATCGCTTTGCAGAACGATGTCGTGACCTACGGTATCACGCCATATCCGAACGATCCGAACCGGCGGCTGATGCTTCTCAATTTCCATCTTGATGTGAATTTGCAGGTCGGAAAGGAGATCATCGACGCGGCGCTCGCGGGCGTGAAGGACAAGTATGCGACGAACTTCCGCGATGTGCGCTTTGAAGCACCGGACGCGCAGGACTACTCCGCGACGACGCGTTTTAATCGGCGGGTGCTCTGCTATCGGGCGCTGCTCACGAAAGCCGGATTGCAACCGCCTGCCACGGTTCAACCGCAAATGCGCGGACTGTTCAAAAAGGAGTTAATTGCAGCACTCCGCCAGCCGCAGGGAAAAGAGCAGGCGTTGTATCAGACGTGTGCGACGATCTTGTCGAAACCCAATCCCAACTGGGGCGAGATCGAACAAGCCTGCGAGCATCTGCGCCGTTTCATTGAAGACAACACGTCCGGCTTTGGCGCATTCGATGGGAGCTATGTGCAGACAAGCTCGTCGGGTTCGTGGGCGGACGATGATCTGAAAAAGATTCTCGGCATGTTTGAGTATCCGAATGGATCGCGGCTTGTCGGGCGAGTCGCCGCTCAGCATACGCCAACCACCGGCACCGACTACGCGGATGACATTTACGCCGATCTCATCGCGGGCAAGCTCGTGATTGTGGATCAATCGAGCGGCGATGCTGAACTGAACAAGGGCGCGGCTGACCGCGTTATGGCGCGAGTTTTCGACGGCAACCGCACGCGGTTTCGCAATGCTGAAGTGCCGCCTGACATTCTCGTTTACGTCGAGGAAGCGCATAACGTGTTACCGTCGGCGCGCGAGTCGGATTTTCAAGACATCTGGGTGAAGACAGCGAAAGAGGGAGCGAAATATCGGCTCGGGCTGGTCTATGCCACGCAAGAGGTCAGCTCGATCCAGCAGAACATCCTGCGCAACACCGCCAACTGGTTCATAGGCCACCTGAACAACACCGACGAGACGCGGGACTTGAAGAAATTCTACGACTTTGCGGATTTCGAGCAGAGCATCCTGCGCGCGCAGGATCGCGGCTTCATTCGGGTCAAAACGCTTTCAAATCCTTACGTCGTGCCGGTTCAGGTTGAACGGTTCTCGATCACTCCCGCGCCGGCCACACCGCAAAGCTGACCGATGCCCTACGAAGGTGAATATGCGGGTTATCGCTCGCTGCGACGAATCGCTGAGACGGCACGCGTGCAGCAACTCTTACGGCGCTCTCGCGTGTTGCCAGCGGAGTCTCTCGGCACCCCAGCCGTACCTGTTCCCGCGCCGGTCGCGCCGGAGTCATTGCCGGAGTTCACCGTCGCGGTTGATGGCTCGTATGCCGAAGTCGATGTCCGAAACGGCTATCCCGGAGCGAAGGTCGGTTACTGCAGCGTCGCGAGTGTGCTCGTGAATCTCCGCGCGGTGGATCGTCTCGATGAGGCCCGGCCCGCCGATCCCGTGGAGTTCCGCCGCACTGAAGAAGCCGCGGCGGTGGATGCCGCGCTTCCCGGTTCAAACGTCATCACACGCAATCACGCCACGGCGAGGGATTCGTTTCGCGAAGCAGTTTTCGAGGTGTTGCACGACGCGATTGTTGACGAGGAAGACCGCACGCCGCTGCTCGACACCTACGAAGCCTTGCTCGCTTTCAAGCCGGGTCAGCGCCCACAAGTTTGTCCATACGATTACGACGGATGCGACCAACACCTGACGGTCGCGCCTGGATTGAGCCGGTGTGGGTGTTCGCGTCAGCGTCCCATTTACTCGACGGACGCGTTGCGCGTGCATGAGCGGTTCAACGATGTCGGGACGAACGGAGAAGCCTTTGGTGCCGTGATGCAAATATGGGAGCGCGTCCTTCTCGTTCATCTGCTCCGCTGTTTCGAGCGTCGCGATTGGCTCGACCGCGCAAGCCGACTCGCTTTCTTTCTCGACGGGCCGCTGGCGGTGTTCGGCCCGCCGGCGTGGTTGAGTGCGGCGATCCAAACGGAACTGCAACGACTCAATGCCAAAGTCCGCGCGCAGACCGGAAACGATCTCGTGATTATGGGCGTCGAGAAGTCGGGCGGCTTCGTCACGCACTTCGATGAAATAGATAAGATGGAAGACAACTCGCCGCGCTTTCCGCCGCGCAGTTACTTCATGCTCACCGACCACTACATCAAAGAACGCGTTATCTTTTCTGACAGCCTGAAGCGATATGGAGCGGACACTTACTTTGGCCGCAAGTTCTTCTACAAGACGGCGAGCGGAGCGCGCATCGTCGCAAGCATCCCGTTTCTGACGCCAGAGCAAGACACGCTCAACACAGACGATGTTGCGCTGTATCCGCAGTTTTCCACGGCCTGCGCGCTGCTGGACAAACTCGTGACATCGCGGTTCCCAAATGCGCTTGCGCCGCTCGTGTCCGCACACGCGCAGGCGGCGATTCCGCTGCATCTCGGCGCGAAGGTTCTCCAGCAACTTGCGCGTGCTCTCATGCGACCATGAGCAGCAAGCAATCGGGCATTGGTGCATACGACACCGCCGAGCGCCGGTGGGCGGGTGTGGGGCCTTACTACGCAATGTTTCCGGCCACTTTTGCGGATCGTGTTGTCGCGCGATACAGCGCTCCCGGCGATACGGTGCTCGATCCTTTTGCAGGCCGGGGCACCGCGTTGTTTAGCGCCGCAGTGCAGGAAAGGTTTGGCGTCGGGGTTGAGGTCAATCCGGTCGGCTGGGTTTATGCGCAAGCGAAGCTACACGCCGCGACGCAGAACGATGTGAAGGAGAGTCTAAAGGAAATCTCCCGCGCAGCCTGGCGCTTTCGCGGCAAAGCGGATCGGTTGCCTGCGTTCTATACGCACTGCTTTTCGCGTCCGGTGCGTGCCTTCCTTTTAGCCGCCCGTGCGATGCTGAACTGGCGTCGCTGCAAAGTCGATTGGACG
>JBGTJY010001092.1:0-1509 GCA_041744855.1 Candidatus Hydrogenedentales bacterium | reverse complement strand
CCGCGGCCGCGCTGCTGCGCAATACGCCCGTCCTCGTCCCGCCAGTGGCCCGTGCGCACGTCCCACACCGGGCCTGCCGCTCTCGCATGTTTGATCGAAACCAAGGCGTATCGAAGCGCATCTAAGACGTCGTCATTCCCGGCCGCCTTGTTAATGATTCCATTTTTGCGGTGAAGCTGGCGGTATTCCTGCAATAGCAACTCAGCCGGCGCCGACTCAAACACCTTCAGTCGTCCGGTGTCGAGCCGATGCTGGATTAGAGCAATGCCCGACTCGACGCTGCGGTCTTCGCCGCCCACTGGGTCAGACAACATTTTCACAGACTCGGAAACGAACAGGTCGCGAATCGGACGCGCCGTGCCGACATCGTGCGCCCCGACATCGCGAGGCCATGCCCAGCGAATATCTTGCCCGCGACTGCGCATCCTCGACGCGATCGAGGACAGCGGCACGGCGTCGTCGAAGCGCTCGATCGAGTAGACATAGGCAATATCGTTGTCGCGATCGTGCGCAATCCAAACCAAGGCGGTCGGGTGATCTCCACGGCCAAGATCGATCGCCCCGATTCTCGCGAAATGGCTTGGGATTTCGAAGGCCGGAATCAAGAACGAACCCTCCGGCGTGAGAAAAACCCTGCCTTCCCCCATGAGAGGTTCGCCGTAGCCGCGGGCGCGTCGCTCATGTTCGCCATAGCCGGCGAGAGTCTTTGCCCTTTCTTCCGGGCTGATATGCAGGGCGTCGTCGAGGCCCATTTGCACGTAGGCGAATTGGTCATCGGCGCCCGACATGAAGCGGTCTACTACGGTCGTCTTGCCCAGCAAGGGCGTGAACGAGCACCACAGGCGCGCATCCTGAACGCCGGTTAGACGCGCGACAATTTCGGCGAACACATCCGTAGGCGGCTCCTCGTCCAAGAGAATCGCTGCCACGCGCTCGCCCTGGAACGCCTGACGCCCGATCGTGTAGGATTTGAAGCTAAGATAGCTTTTCGTGCCCGAGTTATGGGCGATTACGACCGTATCGATTCCGTCTGAAATTCCTTTGCCAGTCGACGTGTCGAGGATCGTCTCGCGGGGCAGCCATCCCGTCCCTTGCTCTTGGAGCGGGCCGAGCATCGCACGTTGGAGGATGTCACGAACGGAGGTGGCGGTTTCGCCGACCGCCCACGCTCGAATACCTTTCGTGAACCTCGCCCCGCGCCAGTCGGGCGAGTATCTACCAGTGCAATGCATGGCCATTTCCGCCGTGGCACAGTGCGTTTTTCCTGTGCCATTCCCTGCAATTAAAGCCCGGAACCGAGTCGTCGCGCCTAGATTGTGGAACGCCGCCTGCTTCGGAAAGGCCGTGTACTGAGCCAGCTTGTTTTCCGAGCGGCGCCTCTCGCTCTCCGCGGTGAGGTCCGCCAGCTCGCGCGCTGCCCGGCGCTGCGCGTCCGTCAAAATGAGTTCGGCCGCCATCGCGGTTCTCCTTATCGCTTGGGCGTGAGCCGCGGTCCAACCGACGAGCATG
>JBGTJY010001091.1:0-3010 GCA_041744855.1 Candidatus Hydrogenedentales bacterium | reverse complement strand
GTTGCGCTACTACGGTCCGATCGAGCGCTCGACGCTGACGGAATTCGCGCCTTTCGCGGAGTCAGCGGTGGCGGAAGCGATCGATACGTTGGCCGAATCGCGTGCGATTGTCGCGGGGCGGTTGACCGAGGGCGCGATCGAAAACGAAGTTTGCGACGCGGAGAACTTTGAGATTCTGCTTCGGTTGCAGCGGCAGCGATCGCGGGGGGAGGTGCGAGCGCGGCGGGCGGAGGAGCTGGGGTGGTACTTGGCGAGGTGGCAGGGGATTTCCGGGACAATCGAGAACGAGTACGAGAAGGAGAACGAGAACGAGGGGCGATGTCAGCGTCGCCAGTTGGAGCGGCGCCTATGGCGTGCGGATGTTAGGATGCGGCGGGAGGGTCGCGGGGGGACGCGGGGTCCCAGACCTCGGGGAGGTCAGCGGGCAAGATTTCCTGCGCATGGTCGCGCAGTAGGGAAAGCGTGTGCTGCTCGTAGAGGAAAAACACGAGCGGCTGAACGACGGCCTGGGCGAGCTTACAAAACGCGCAGGGCGTGTGCTCTACTTGCTGTTGGACAGACGCTTCCGCGGCGGCGTGTTTGGCCCCATTTTCGGGCGAACAGCAGGATTTCGCGTCTTGCTGTTGGTTGAGTTCGGACTGGGTGGCGCAGAGTCCGGGAACCAACGCACGGCCCGAGGCGAGCGCGTAGAAAAGAATGACCGGAACGACGGCGACCCGGACGGTCAGTCGGCAGCGCGGGGTATGTGGTTTTGGCCAAAACATAATGAGGAGAAGGCGAGACTGGTACAAACTGCAACCCGGCGTCAAGGGTTTGGTTCCGGCGGGCCTCCATGTAGCACGGCCATCCTGGCCGTTAGGTTTCGGGTGAGGACTTTACGGGCTGGAAGCCCGTGCTACTCGTAGCGTTTCGACTAAGCGATGCAATAATCTGGTTCGACACCCATGCGAATTATTGCCGATCCGAATATCCCCTATGTTGCTGAGGCGTTTTCGCAGTTCGGGGAGGTGGAACTGAAGCCGGGCCGCCAGCTCGTGCGGGAGGATGTCGCGGATTGCGATGTGTTGCTCGTGCGGTCGACGGTGAAGGTTAACGCCGACCTGTTGAAGGGGACGTCGGTTCGGTTCGTGGGAACGGCTACGAGTGGGTTCGATCATGTCGACCTCGATTACCTCAAGCCGCATGGGATTGGTTTTGCGTATGCGCCGGGGTCAAATGCTGCGAGCGTTGGAGAGTATGTGACTTCCGCGCTGCTCCAGTTTGCGGACCTCAAGTTGTGCGATCTCTCCCGGATGTCGATCGGCATTGTTGGTTACGGGCACGTGGGGCGAGAGGTCAAACGATGCGCGCGTGCGCTCGGTCTCCGTTGCGTCATTTGCGATCCACCGTTGGCGAAGCAAACAGGCAAGCGCATGTTCAAGCCGCTGGATGACATCCTCGATTGCGACATCATCACGTTACACGTGCCGCTCACTTTTCACGGATCGGACGCAACCTACCGGATGGTAGATAGCGAGTTTCAGTCAAGGATGAAACCCGGAGCGCTGCTCATCAATGCGGCGCGAGGAGAAGTTCTGGATCCCGCCGCTTTAACTCGACGCGACGACCCATTTTGGGGCCCGAAGTATTTCGTAGTCGACGTGTGGCACAACGAACCCGAAATCGACGTGATCACCGCGATAGGTTGCTTTCGTGCCACGCCGCACATTGCAGGTCACTCGTTCGATGGAAAAGTGGCTGGTACTTTGATGTTGTACGAGGCGTTCTGCTCTCACCAGAAGCTTCTTCCGACATGGACTGCCGAGCCACTTCTGCCGCCGCCGGACGTACCTGAACTGACGATCAATCCGCTCGATCCGCTGGCCGTTCACGAAGCGGTGCGGGCCGTGTATGACATAATGATCGACCATCGTGACTTGATGAACACGATCGGGTTGCCGGACCTCGAACGCGGTGAAGCTTTCGATCGTCTGCGGAAGAATTACCGGCGGCGCAGGAGTTTTTCGCGGACTCGAATACGATTGACCGAGCCCAATTCGAAAGTGGAAGCGACCTTGCGCGGCCTTGGATTTCAATTGCTACCGACAGACACATGAGCGTACTTTCTCGAACCGATTCGCCTTACCTGAGCGACGAGCAACTCGCGTCGTTCGCTCGCGACGCGTTTGCGACCATTCGCGCGAAACGCGTGTTGTGTGTCGTACCCGATACGACGCGGAGCATGCCCATGCCGGCGATGTTTCGCGCACTGACTGATGCGCTGCATGAGCGCGGCTGCCATGTCGATTTCTTGATTGCGTTGGGTACGCATCCTGCCATGGACGAGGCCGCGATCTTGAAATGGTTCGGGCTTACGGCTGAAGAGCGAAACGGGAAATATCGCGATGTCGGCATTTTCAATCACGATTGGCAGAACGATGACGCATTGACGACGCTGGGGCATTGGTCCGCGGAATTCTTGAGCGAACTATCGGGCGGTATGTTGTCCGAGAATGTCGAGATTCGGATCAACAAGCGCGTGTTGGCCTACGATCTTTTGTGCGTGGCGGGTCCGGTTTTTCCGCATGAGGTCGTAGGGTTCAGCGGGGGGAACAAGTATTTCTTTCCGGGGATCGCGGGCCCGGAAATTTTGCACCTGTTTCATTGGCTTGCGGCGCTGGTGACGAATCCGATGATCAATGGGCAGAAATATACTCCGGTGCGGCGGGTGATCGATGAGGCGGCCGCGATGATTCCCGTGGCGCGGCGGGCGTTTTGTTTGCATGTGGTGGGCCACGACGACATCCTAGGCGCGAAGGCGAACATCCCCCTAAATCCCCCTTCCAAGGGGGACTATTGCGCCGATTCGGAGTCTTCTTTAAAGGGGGACTTTTCTCCGCTTTGCCGTTCGATTTTCTTTGGGACGCCTGAGGAGGCGTGGTCGCCCGCGGCGGATGCCGCGGCGGAGACGCACGTCGTGACGCTCGACCGCCCCTATTCGAGCGTGCTTGCGATGTGTCCGCCGAAATAT
>JBGTJY010001090.1:0-4071 GCA_041744855.1 Candidatus Hydrogenedentales bacterium | reverse complement strand
TGAGAAATCTCGTGTGAGACACTTCGATTACGATTACGATTACGATTACGATTACGATTACGATTACGAGAAAGAGAACGAAGGCCGTACTCGTGTGCGCGTTCTAGTTCCTCAACGGCTTTCCCGTCGTGAGCATCGCCTTAATCCGTTCCTGCGATTTCTCGGTCCCGCACAAACTCACGAAAGCTTCGCGTTCCAAATCCAAAACATCTTGTTCGGACATCTTCGCTCCTGCCGCACGATTTCCCCCCGTCAAGGCATGAGCGACTTTCTCTGCGATCAACACGTCGTGCTCCGAGGCGAAGCCGCCCTGTTGGAAGCCGTACAGCGCGACACGAAACGCTGCGCGCGCCGGTTCGCCGAGCGCGGTCAATGTCGCCGGTAACGGCGGACGATAGCCCATCCGATTCAGGCCGAGACATACATCTTTCGCGCGTTTGATTTGCTGATCGAAACTTGGCTCGATGCGATCGTGCTCGCTTAGATAACCGAGCTCGACGAACTCGGCGCCGCTCGTGCTCACTTTCGCCTGGGCGATGTTCTCGAATGCGCGGCGGACATACGGGAACAAATCCGCGTCGACGACATTCGCGGGGACATAGGACTGCGCGCGCCGTAGCATCTCCTTGATTCCACCGCCACCCGGAACGAGTCCGACGCCCACCTCGACGAGTCCGCCGTAGGTTTCGCCGGCAATCACGCAACGCGCCGCGGCCTGCGCAATTTCGCAGCCACCGCCCAGCGTGAAATGGTGCGGCGCGGCGACAATCGGCCGCTTGCAAAAGCGGATGTTCATACACACCTGCTGGAACTGCCCGACCGCGCGATCGATCGCGTCCCAATTCTGCTGCATCGCCTCGCCGAGAATGAGGAACACATTCGCGCCGGCACAGAAATGTTCAGCCTGGTTGCCGATCACCATGCCGTCGAACTTGCCTTCGTTGAGCAAGTCGATACCGGCTTGGAGCATCTCGCCCATCGGCTGATCGATGCTGTTCATTTTCGTGTGGAACTCGGCGCAGATGATGCCGTCGCCGAGATCGATCAACGAGCAACTCTCATTTTCTTCGATGGTCTTGGTGTTCTTTTTGAGATTCGCGAGTTGAAGGATGTTCTCGTTAATTGGGAACGGCTTATACGATTTCGACGCGAGATCGAAATAGACGTTGCGGCCGTTTTGAAAATCGTAAAACTTCGTCGCACCCTTTTCTTTCATCGCCTGCGCAATTGGCGGCAGGTGAAGGCCGTCTTTTTTCATGCGATCGCAGACGTACTCAAAACCCAGCGCATCCCACGTTTCGAAGATGCCGATTTCCCACGCAAAGCCCCACTTGCACGCGTTGTCGATATTGACGATGTCGTCCGCGATTTCGGGGATGCGGTTCGCCGCATAGATGGCCGTGTTCGCGAAAACTTTCCACGCGAACTGCGAACCCTTGTCCTCGCCGGTGTGCATGATTTTTACTTTTTGTTCGACGCTCTCGGCGTTCCGCACCGCGCCCGTGCATTCGAACCGCGGCTTGATCGGCGGACGATACTCGAGCGTTTTCAGGTCAAGTCCCTGAATGATTCGATTGCCCTTCTCGTCGCGCTCATCGGTCGCTTTATAAAATCCCGATCCCGACTTGCCCCCGAGGTACCCCTTCTCGACCATCTTCTTCAGGAAGTCCGGCGTCGCGCGGATGAGATCGATCCGCTCATCGTTCGGACAATTCTCCTGCACATTGCTCAACACGTTCAGCATGGTGTCGAGCCCAACGAGGTCCGCCGTGCGAAATGTGGCCGACGACGCGTGCCCGACGTTCGGCCCCGTCAGCGCGTCGACTTCCTCGACTGACAACCCGTCCTTCAGCATCTCGTGGCTGATGTATTGCGATCCGAATGTGAGGATGCGATTCGCAATGAAGTTTGGCGTGTCCTTCGCATACACCACGCCTTTGCCCATGCGATCCTCGAAGAATCCCGCCATGAACGCGATCACCTCGGGCTTCGTATCCGGCGCGGGAATGATCTCGAGCAGCTTGAGATAGCGCGGCGGATTGAAGAAGTGCGTGCCCAGGAAATGCGCCTTCATTTCCGCGTCCATGACGCCGGTCATCGAACGGATTGGAATCCCGCTCGTGTTCGACGAGATGATCGACCCCCTGCGCCGATGCTTGGCCACCTGCTCGAATACCTTGAGCTTGATCGGCAAGCGCTCGGTGACGACCTCGACGATCCAATCGCAGTCCGCGATCTTCGCCATGTCATCGTCGAAGTTGCCGGTCTCGATGAGATTCAAATTCGACTGCAAATAGAGCGGCGATGGCCGCTGTTTGACCATCGCCTGCTTGCTGGCCTCGGCAAACGCATTCCGTTTCGCGGGCTTTTTTTTGTCCGAGTCGGAGAGGTTCGGCGGCACGATGTCGAGCATGATGCTCGGAATGCCGCAGTTGGCCAGGTGCGCCGCAATGCCGCCGCCCATGACCCCGGAACCCAGTACGGCGACGCGCGAAATATTGAACATGACGGAGAATCTCCTTCCAAAGATGATCCCAGCGAGGAAATAGTATACACCTTAACAATCGCTCGCCGCGCGCGGAGGGTCCACATCCCCCTAATCCCTCTTCGAAGGGGGACTTTTGCCGATCATCCCTTGAACCACGAGCGCCCAAAATCGCCGAAGGGCTCGTCGCGTTGTCGGACGGCTTCTTTGAATCCGTGGGCGGCGGCGACGTTCACGAAGTCATAGCCCTCCTTCGTGTGCCGCGTGATCCCGTCGAAAATCGTCCCCATCATTTGCGTGGAATGCAGACCCATGTTCGCGATTGTTTGGTTCACGAGCAACTTCATCATCATGAGCTGATTGATGGGCACGCGCGCGATGCGCTCGAGGAGAATCTCAAAGCGTTCGTCGAGTTTATCCACTGGCGCGCATTCGATTGCGAGACCCCACTCCACCGCTTCTTTGCCGGAGAGACAATCGCCGGTGAACAGAAGCCTCTTGGCCTTTTCCATCCCGACCCGATAAATCCAGATCGAGGTCGTGGGCGAGCCCCAAACGCGCGCGGGCGGATACCCGATCTTCGCGTTGTCCTCGATCACGAGCAAGTCGGAGCACAGCGCCATATCGGTGCCGCCCGCGACACAAAACCCATGCACCTTGCAAAGCACCGGTTTGTCGCTATGGAAGAGGCTCATGAACGCGCGGACGGTTCGGCTCATCATCGCGTAGTCGATCATCGGGTCCCAGGTCTGCGCCGGGTCATGGTTAGCCTGCTGGACTCTCGGATCGACTGGTGAACCGGGGGGCAGGCCATCGGTGGCCGGGCGGCGTTCCCATTTACCCTCGGCGAAGATTCCGAGGTCGTAGCCCCCGCAGAACCCGCTGCCGTTACCCGAAAGCGCAATGACATGGACCGCGGGATCGAGGTTGGCCTGTTCCACGCACGCCGCCAATTCCCGCGTCATTTGCCCGGTGATCGCGTTCCCGTGCTGTGGCCGATTGAGGGTGATGCGCGCGACTCGGTCGGTTACGGTGTAGGTCATTGTTTCCAAAATCGTCACCCCTCCCCGCTTTAAGTTGCGGTGCATCCTGCTGGTTTACGCCATAGAGCCTGGCCAAGTGTTTTAATCTAAATGACTTACAGATAAATATTGACTAAAGGCGCATTTTTAATCTTTCGTGATACAATGGTTCAGTGGCCGAGGGTCGTCTAATAAGGCAGCGCTTCGCACTTTTATTAGTTTGTAGGGGCGCGCTAACCCTGAAAAAAGTAGCGATTAAGAATCGAGGCATCGGCCGCGTGGCTGATAATCCGAGAGAGCTAAGTAAGAATCGGCGAAAGGATTTAGTCAAGTGAATAGGAAACTCCATCGAAACGATGCTGGTTTTACGCTGCTTGAACTCATGTTCACCGCAGGGGTGATGACCACCGGTCTCGTGATGATTATGACCTCGGTGAGCAACTTGTCGCACCAAAGCCGGGCCATTGACGCTGCAGTGATGAGTACCCACGTTACGACTAGCGTACTCGAGACATTGCGAGAACGCGACATCGAGGGGATTCTTTCCTTCAATGAGGACGGCAC
>JBGTJY010001089.1:0-2620 GCA_041744855.1 Candidatus Hydrogenedentales bacterium | reverse complement strand
CGAGGGTCATGATGGGGAGCAGGCTGCCGATGTGCAGGCTGGCGCCGGTCGGGTCAAAGCCGCAGTAGAGCGTGAAGCGCTCGGTGTCGAGCAGCTTCCATAGCTCGGGATGGGTGACCTGGCTGATGAGGCCGCGCCAGTGTAGTTCGTCGTGTAGGTGCATGGGGGTCCTGAAGGTTGCCACGAATGACACGAAATTGCGCGAATGGGTGTGCGATTATAGCGAGAGTGTTGGCCACGGATGAACACTGATGAACACGGATTGTTGAATTGGTACCTAGGAACAACCTGATGTTCGACCGATCGGTCTTCAACCCGTCCTCTGCGCGATTCAGGCAAACGGGATGATTAACAGGGAATCGTTTGAGATTGGAGGCGAGTATGCGCACATGGTTCGCTTTACTTCAGTTGCTGGTCCTGTCCTCCATTACCGTCACCAGCGCGTTTGCGCGCAGTGAAATACATAAAACGGGATCGTGGCCGTTCGATTGGCCGGAAGAACTGGAGGCGTTCCGAGAACGCGCTGTCACCGATATTTTCGAAGCCGGCGCGCGCTTCAAGACTTACTTGATTCCGGTTTATTCGGTTGAGGAGTTGCGCTCGGTCTGGCCAGCGCTGCTGCGTGTACAAACGCAGGGACGGCCAGTTGAGTTTGGCAGCATTGGATCGATCGATCCTCGCTATGACTTGGAACTAGATGGGGCAATTGCGGTGGTGGCGATTCGCGCCCCCTACGACGAGTGGGTCGGCGACATCCCAGCGCGTGACAACAAGGGGAAAGTCATCTCGCGCGCTCGATGGGACTTGTATGGTAAATGGCTCGTGGGAGAACAGCTTACGGACGCTGACTCGCGCGAACTCGACATCGAATCCTTGGCGGAGATGAATGGGGAGGACAAATTGACCCGTCAATTCGCAAACGAAGGAAGAAGCCTCTATGCGGGTGCGCCGTGGCCCGAGTACCTTTACGATCCCCAACGATCGCTGCCGGAGTATGTGCGCTACGTGGAAGAGGACGGCAAGTTCCTCTGGACCGAGGGCAAACCAAACGATGGTCAGGGGTTTCTCTTTCGCACGTGGGTCGAATGTGTCGTTCACCTCGACGATAAAGCCGTGGACGTTTCAGAACTGGCGCTACCGATTGACTCGGGCATGACAGAGAATCGTTAAAGTTCCGGCGGCGGAATCCAAGCGTTCAAAAAGGAGGCGTAGTGAAATTCATTGCAGTCGGAATTGTCGTGATGAGTGTGGCAGTAGCGGCGGCTGCGTTCCCGCCGAACATCGTTGTCATTATCGTGGATGACGTGGGTTATGGCGATATTGGCGCGTTCATGGGCGGCGGCGTGCGGGGGATTCCTACGCCGGAGCTGGATCGCATGGCGGCGGAGGGGACGCGCTTCACTTCGTTTTATGGGCATCCGTTTTGCACGCCGACTCGGGCTGCGTTGATGACGGGGCGCTTGCCTATTCGCGCGGGGTTTGAGTTTCCGTTGTTTCCGGGTTTGCCGGGCGGGCTGCATCCGGATGAGGTGACGATCGCGGAGGTGCTTGCGGAGAAGGGCTACGAGTCGGCGATGATCGGCAAGTGGCACCTCGGCGATCAGGAACAGCATCTGCCGCACAATCAAGGCTTCGACGAGTTCTGGGGATTCCTCTACCACTGCGACGCGTATTTGTATCCAACCGACCGCGATTGGAACCCGAATTCGCAGGTCGGGCGCATGATGAAAATCCGCGGCGTGGTCGAGGGGCGCAAAGGCGAGCCGAGTCGCGATGTCGAGCCGATCGACGCGAAACGGCTCGAGACGCTGGACCGCGATATCGCCGTGCGCGCGTCGAATTTCATTCGCGATCATGCCGAGCGCGATGCGCCGTTTTTTCTGGCGGTCGGATTCTCGAAGGCGCACTACAAAAACTTTCCGAATGGCGAGTTCGCGGGCAAATCGGGCGCGGGCGTGTTCGGCGACGCGGTGATGGAGCTCGACGAGCACATCAGCTACGTGGTGGGCGCGGTCCGTTTCGCGGAGATCGAGGAGAACACGCTCGTCATTTTCATGAGCGACAACGGCCCCTCGTACGACACGTTTCCCGATTGTGGATACACGCCGTTCCGCGGCGGCAAAGGCGAAACGTTCGAGGGCGGAGTGCGGCTGCCGATGATCGCGTGGTGGCCGGGCACTATTCCTGCCGGTGGCAGCGCGGACGGGATCGTCACAGCGATGGATTTGTTCTCGACGTTTGCGGCGTTGGGCGGCGGGACGGTCCCGAAGGATCGGCCGATCGACGGGAACGATCAGACCGCTTTTTTCAAGGGCGAGCAACCCTCCGCGACGGACACGGTGTATTACTATCTCGGGAGCGAGTTGACGGCGATTCGGCATGGAAAGTGGAAGACCCATTTCGCGACGGTGGAGAACACGCCGGACGGCCCGCTCGAACGTTACTCGACGCCGCTCTTGTACGACTTGCTGACCGACCCGCGCGAATCGCACAGTTACGCGTATGAAAAGACCTGGGAAATCGTGCAGGCGAATATGCTGTTGCGCCAGCATCTGGCGGAGATGTAGCGGTTTCCGAATCGGGTGATTGTGCCGCCGGTGAATTGAATCAGGGAGTCCTC
>JBGTJY010001088.1:0-1688 GCA_041744855.1 Candidatus Hydrogenedentales bacterium | reverse complement strand
AATCCGATCCGGATCGAAGATTTCGTCGGCTACGTCGGCTAAGTTTTGATAGTGCCGGCCGAATTGGTGCGCGCCGTTTACCACGCGGTCGCCCGTTAGACCGTTCGCGCCCGCGCGAACGCCTCGTTAGCCGCGCAATCGCGCGATTTCTTTCAGCATTTCTTCGCGCACCGCGAACAACTCCGTGCGGTAATGAGCCACCCGCTCCGCGGAGAGCGATTTGCTCAGCGCGGTCGGATCGGCGGCGGTGAGCGTTTCGTTGAGATGAACCAGGGCCCGCTTCAGAAAGGCGATCGCCAGACCGGAATGATCCTCGATCGCGTCCTCTCCGATCAAGGCGGAGGCGCCGGCCAGTTTCACGGACAGAATCATGAAGGCGCTGAAAAAACTATGCACAGCTTCGTCGTCGCCATCCGGATAGAGATTGGCGGCCTGCAGTTCGGCCAGCAATTCGTCGAGCACATCCGTGGCGTGTTTCGAAATCGGATGATCCCCGCTTTCGTCTTCCTCGCTCCAGGGCGGCAAATCGTCAGCGGGATAATCCTGCTTCCCAAACTGCTCGACCTCGTCGTCGTGTTCCTCGAGGGCTTCCTCCAGCCAGGTCCAGCCCATCTCGCGCGCAATAATGCGGTCGCGATCGGGATGATCTTTGTAGCGTTTGAGCAGTTCGCCGTATTTCTCGGTTTTACTGTCGCTTTCGCGCAGCAGTTGTTCGGAGCGAAACTCGTCATACACCTCCGTCTCGTCCGAATTGTCTGTCGCATGCTGGCCTTCCCGCTCCGCGATTTCTGCAGCGGTGAATCGCCACGCGGGCGCCGAGACTTCGAGCATAAAGTCGCTGCTCTCGATCACGATCTGGCCCGAGAGATCGGAGAACCATCCGAGGTGCAGCGCGTTCGCCAGCCGGCTGGGCGGCTCCTCGCCGCGGCGCTGCATCGCGATCGCAGTTTCCACCGGCACATCGAAGCCGCGCACCTTGTGCGCTGCGCTGATGAACCCGACTTTTCCACGCTGCACCGGCGCAGGTGGCGGGGTTTTCATGGCGCGCGCTTTGGGATTCTCAAACTGCAAATGGCAGCCCGCGAGATCCGGTTCGCAATCGCCTTCCAGCTCAAGCCGCAGCGGCTCCGCCACGCCACTCAACCAAAGCTGGCCGCGCACCCGACCGCGCGTGCGATTATCGATCTCGCCGCGGGTGACATGTTCGTGCAGGCGCCACTCCATGGAGTTTTCCTCCCGGGATCGGAACGACGTTTAGCCGATCGCCTGCTTGTAGGCGGCCGCGTCCTTCAACTGTTTCACGTCGTCAGCCGACGCCATCTTCAAAACAAAAATCCAGCCCTCGCCGAACGGATCTGTATTCACGAGCGCCGGATTGCTGGAAAGCGCTTCGTTTGCCTCCACCACTTCGCCCTTGATCGGCGCGTAGATGTCGCTCGCCGCTTTCACCGATTCCACGACCGCGATCTGCCCGCGTGCTTCCGCCTGTGTGCCCACTTTCGGAAGCTCCACGTAAACCACATCCGTCAGCTCGGCCTGCGCGTGATCGGTAATGCCGACGCGTGCCAGGTCGCCTTCCACGCGGACCCATTCGTGTGATTCGGTGTAAAAGAGATCGTCCGGAATGTTGCTCATGATTTCTTGTAGAGTGGTTTCTTCTCGATGACAGCAGGAAATTTTTGGCCGCG
>JBGTJY010001087.1:0-6289 GCA_041744855.1 Candidatus Hydrogenedentales bacterium | reverse complement strand
GCGCTGCAGCTTGCGGATGCGGCGTTGGATGTCGACCCGAAACATCGCGCTGCGATCGAGGTTCGAATGAAGGCGTTCGAAGCGCTGATGAAGAAATCGACGAACAGCAATGAACGGGGCTGGCTCAATTACGGTATTGAGGACGCGAAGGTGCGACTCGCAAACTAGACCAGTCATTCTGAGCGCCAGCGAAGAATCTCGTTCCGAGTAGGACCGTAGTAGAACGCGCGATCGAGATTCTTCGCTGGCGCTCAGAATGACGCACGCTTGGGTATGGGATTGCGACTACTATCGACAATCACGATCCCAGCAACTCTGCGACGGCGGCGCTCAATTCTTCGCCGCGCAAATCCATATGCACGATCTTGCCTTCGCGATCGAGCAACAACGTGAACGGGATTGAAACCACTCCGTACTGCATGCCGATGGCGGTTTCCCAGCCTTTGCCGTCGAAAAGTTGGACCCAGCTCATTGCAGGCCGTTGCTTGAGGAATTCAGTCAGCTTGGCGCGATCGTCGTCGAGGCTCACGCCGATGATCTCGAATCCCTTTGCGTGGTGCGCTTCGTAAGTGGCGATCACGTTCGGCAGTTCTTGGACGCAGGGCGCGCACCAGGTCGCCCAGAAATCGACAAACACGACCCTACCTCGGTAGTCCGATAGTTTTACCTACTTGCCGGCAAGATTCTCGCCTTCGAAGTCCGGCGCTTCTTGGCCAATCTCGAACTGCGGCCCTTGCGGCGCGCTCATTTCCTCTCCGACGATCTCCGCCAAATCCGTGACGGGCACGCCTTCGGGGGGCGTGAACGTGAACAGGCTGTCCGCCAATTCGATGTTCGTTTTCACGTTCTTGAATGACATCGTCATCCAGGGTTTTCCGCTGATCTCGCCGATCGCCATCGACCGTACGAATCCGTCCTCGGCGCCCACGGCGAGCTTGAGCGGGTCCATCGAGATTCCCATGGCCGACATCTCCTCGCTCATGCCCGCGAGCATGCCGCCGAGTTCCAACGTTTCGGTGCTGCCGACGGACTTCAATTTCCCCTCAACGATGTACACGGGAATTCCGTCGATTTCTTCCTTGCTCAACACCTGCATGTCGAACGCTTCGCCGTATTGCTGCAGCATCTCGGAGGGGTCTTCCATGAAGTCGCCATCGGTCGGCACGCCTTCGAGCGCCTCGGCGCCCGCCAACTCCTGCATCTGCGCGAGGTCCATCTTCGTGACTTGTCGCTGGCCGTACATGTTGGTATCAGTCCACTGGACGCCGTCCGCGCCGAGCACCGTTTTGACCTGCATGGGTTGGCCCATCATCGTCATGGTCATGTCGGACGTGGTAAGTTTTCCCCGTGTCGCGGTAGTACCTGTCGCAGAGATGTCCTGTCCCATCATGGTCATCGACATCTCGATGTCGGAGGTCCACGATTGCAGGCCTTCGAGTTTCGGCGTGACTTGTTTCAGGAGCTCGTCGTAGGTCGGCAGTGCCTGCGCTGATGTGGGTTGAGAAATGCTTAGCGCCGACGCGACGAGGAGGAGTACTAAGGCTCGGTTCCGCATATAGTTGATCCTTCGGCGGGGTATCGCAGAATAGCGGCTAATTAACCGTCGACTTCACCTTAGCATACAAGCAAGCCATCCGCAGCGCGAGGTGCTGGCGACCAAATGGGAAATATGGGAAGCATGGGACGTATGGGCCGGCAAACTTGGTGCGGTGAGGCGAGCAGGATGCGAATAAAGGCTTGATGCCACGAGGTTTATGGGTGGTGGAGACCGATACTTGACTTTCCAGATAATTTATGTCATGTTTATTTAGATTACCTTGCCGAATCTAGGTTTGGGTGTGCCCATGGCAACTGTAGCGCTGGATGACCCGGGACTCTTTCGCGAATTGAACGCGATGGAGCCCGAAGCGATGCTCGCCTGGGCGTATGAGCACCACGGCGATCGCGCGGGGATTATCACGTCGTTCCAAGACACCGGCTGCGTGTCGATCGACATGGCGAGCCGCGTTGCGCCGGGTTTGCGCGTGCTCACGGTGGACACGCTGCGGCTCTTGCCCGAGACCTATGCGCTCATGGACACGATCGAGAAGCGCTACGGGATCGAGATTGAACGGTTCGCGCCGAATCCGCCGCAGCTCGACAAAATGATCGCGCAGCATGGTCTGTATCTTTTCTTCGACAGCAAGGCGAAACAGGAGCACTGCTGCCAGATTCGCAAGGTCGAACCGAATGTCCGCGCGCTGCGCACGGTCGACGTGTGGATCACGGGTCTGCGCCGCGATCAATCCGAGTCGCGGCAGGAAACGGCGAAGGTGTCGATCACGCGGCAGGAGTGGGGACCGATCCTGAAGCTCGCGCCGTTTGCGGACTGGGACGAGCGCCGCATCCGCGAGTATGCGCGCGCGAACAACGTGCCGCTCAGCCCGCTCTACGATCAGGGCTATTCGAGCATGGGCTGCGTCATTTGCACGACGCCGACGCTGCCGTGGGAAAACAAACGCGCGGGGCGCTGGCGTTGGTTCAATCATCTTGAAGACGACAAAGAGTGCGGCATTCACACGCAAGGTAGCGGGATCTAACATGAAACGTTTTCGAGACTTTGCCATCGGTCATTCTGAGCGCCAGCGAAGAAACTCGATTTGGAGAAAACCCCGGCAATTGGCGCGGTCGAGATTCTTCGCTGGCGCTCAGAATGACGCGTTGTGGATTGCTCAGAATGACGCGTTGTGGGTTATGGGATAATTCGATGTCTGCCTTCGACGACGTCAGCGAGAGTATCGGCCGCACGCCGTTAGTGCGTCTGCGCCATCTCGCGCCGAACATGAAGGCGAGGGTGTACGGCAAAGTCGAGGGGCGCAATCCGTCGTTTTCGGTGAAGTGCCGCATCGGCGCGTCGATGATTTGGGACGCGGAGAAGCGCGGCATCCTATTGCCGGGCGGGACGATCGTCGAGCCGACCTCGGGCAACACGGGGATAGCGCTCGCCTACGTCGCGGCGGCGCGCGGCTACAAGTGCATCATCACGATGCCGGAATCGTACAGCCTCGAGCGGCGCACGTTGCTCAAGGCGTTTGGCGCGCAGGTCGTGTTGACCCCCGCGGAACAAGGCATGCCCGGCGCGATCTGGAAGGCCGAGGAGTTCATCGAGAAGCACCCCGATTTTTTCATGCCGCAACAATTCAAGAATCCCGCGAATCCCGAAATTCATTTCAAGACGACGGGACCGGAAATCTGGGATGCGCTCGACGGGAAGATGGACGTGTTCGTTTCCGGCGTGGGGACGGGCGGCACGATCACGGGCGTGAGCCGATACTTCAAAATCGAGCGCGGACGGAAGATCGAGAGCGTCGCGGTGGAGCCTGAATTATCGCCGGTGCTCTCCGGGGGCGATCCGGGACCGCATCCGATCCAAGGCATCGGCGCGGGATTCAAGCCGGATATTCTCGACATGAGCCTGGTGGACAAGGTCGAGCTTGTGTCGAGCGAGGATGCTTTCACGTTTGCGCGACGCCTCGCGATGCAAGAGGGCATCCTCAGCGGCATCAGTTGCGGCGCGGCGGCGGCGGTCGCGGCGCGCCTTGCTCAACGCGACGAGTATGCGGGCAAGAACATCGTCACGATCCTGCCGGATTCGGGCGAGCGCTATTTGTCGACGACGCTGTTTGACGACTGACGGGTACCGCCGCTTCTCAAGCGGCGAGTTGGTCCGAAGTCGATCGCAGCGACCGGGATGTGGCGGCGCTGGTGGGTAAAATCCTCGCGGCGCGGCTTGTAAAATAACTGCGAAAAGGCGCGATTTTCTCTGTTTCCGGTTGCAACCTGGGGGCGATTTGGGGCATCCTTAGCGGAATAAGGGTTGCTTGGGTAGGGTGGGTCAGAGTGACCGCCCAAGCCGTTTGAAACCCGGCCCGTTCGAAACCCGGGAGGAATCCCTGTCATGGACCACGATCGCGTGATTGACCACGAACGACTCCATATCGGCTGCAACCACGGCGGGTTACGGTGCCCCGGGCCGCGGAATCGCCGCGAATTCCTCAAGGTCGGCGTGCTGGGCGGCTTGGGGCTGACGCTCGGCGACTATTTCCAACTGCAAGCGGCCCACGCAGATACGCCGGAAGGGGCGGCCCCGGCACAGTCGGTCATTTTCCTGTTCATGGCGGGCGGTATGAGCCACATGGACACGTTCGACCCGAAGCCGTACGCGCCGATTGAGTATCGCGGCGAACTCGGCACGGCGCCGACGAATACCGGCGACGTATTTAGCGGTCCGCTGCCACGGTTGGCGGCGATGGCCGACAAGCTGACGATCATCCGCTCGATGACCCACGGCGAGGCCGCCCACGAGCGCGGCACGCACAACATGCTGACCGGCTACAAACCCAGCCCGGCGCTTACCTACCCGAGCATGGGTTCGGTCGTGTCGCACGAATTCGGACCCCGCCGCGACCTGCCGGCGTATATCTGCGTGCCGGGCGCGGGCGACCCGTTCCTCGGTTCGGGCTATCTCAGTTCCGCGTATGGTCCGTTTAGCGTCGGCGGCGAACCGGCGACCGACGGGTTCCAGGTGCGCGACCTCAATTTGCCGGGCGACGTCTCGACGGAGCGGATGGACCGCCGGCGCAACTTGCTAACGGAAGTCGACGCGCATTTCTCCGCGCTCGAGAAGAGCGACTTGCTCGGCGCGATGGACAGCTACTACCAACGCGCCTACGCGCTGATCTCGTCGCAAAGCGCGCGCGAGGCGTTCAACATCGGCGCGGAACCCCCCGAGATGCGCGACGCGTACGGACGTCACGCGTTCGGACAACGGTTGCTACTGGCGCGGCGTCTCGTGGAGGCGGGCGCACGATTCGTGACCGTCATCGATGGCGGCTGGGACAATCACGAGAACATTCGCGACGTGATGCGCGCGCGGTTGCCGGAAGTGGACCAGGGCTTGTCGATGCTCGTCGCCGATCTCGAAAGCCGGGGGCTGCTTAGCTCGACGCTCATCGTGATGACGACGGAATTCGGTCGCACGGTGAAGATTAACAAGGACGGCGGGCGCGATCATTGGCCCAAGGCGTTCAGCACGTTCCTCGCCGGTGGTGGACTCAAGCGCGGCGTCATCTATGGCCAAACCGATGCGCGCGGCTCCGAACCGGCGGATAAACCCGTCGGCCCTGGCGAACTCGCCGCGACGTTGTTCACGCAACTCGGCATCGACCCGACGCGCAAACTGATGAGCGCGGGAAATCGGCCGATCGATATCGTGCGCGATTCGCAGCCTTTGAAAGAAATCATCGCGTAGGGCCACGAAAGCAGGTGGATGCTCATGGGCATCATGTGGAAACTCTATATTCTGCTCGCTTCCAGTTGCGCAGGGTTATTTATCACGATGAATTTGGCAGTGGGCACAATCCCGCAATACGCTAGTTTTCTAATAATGCTCGTGTCGATTCCGTGTTTCTCGCTGCTTCTTCGAATCGAGCTAGATCTTCGCGCCACAGCGAAAGCTTTAGGAAGCAATAACCAGCGCAAAACTACCGAGCAGTATTGGTTTGCGTTTTCACTGCTGTGGTGCATCCCAATCGTTGTTTTAGCTATCCCACTCTTGGGTGGAGGTTTGGAATTCGCTTTCTATTTCGTCTGCATAAGTTCGGGATTCATGATATTCGGTCTGTATCTCGAACAAATCGCCACTCGCATTGCTAACATCGCGAGGAGGTTAAACGCTGCAGACCACAACGGCCTCGTGAATGACAGCGGAGAGATTCGTTCGCTTAAGAATCTGCCCAACTTTTCTGAACTCGGGCCCGGCGATAAACCATGATGAATGAGCTGAGTCAAAAATCGGCAAAGTTCTTGTGCGCCGCCTTCGCAGTATTTTTCTTCTGTGAAACAATAAGCGCCGTCGCACCCACGCTCGAAACGATTCTGCCCCGTGGCGCGCAACGTGGAAACGAGGTGCAAGTCCGTTTCTACGGCGGTAATTTGCAGGACGCCGTCGGATTGCTTTTTCACGAGACCGGCATCGAGGCCGTCTCGGTTGGACCCGATCCCGAAGACGGCAATCGCGTGCTTGCGACTGTGCGTATCGCGCCCGATGCACCGTTGGGGACGCACGCGATTCGCGTGCGCACGAAGACTGGCGTCAGCAATTTGCGGCTCTTCAGTGTCGGCAACTTGGCTGAAATCCAGGAGACGGAACCGAACAGCGCGGTCGAGCAGGCGCAGGCTGTCGCGCTCGATACGACGATCAACGGCGCCATCGAAAACGAAGATGTCGACTACTTCTCGATCGAATTGA
>JBGTJY010001086.1:0-2496 GCA_041744855.1 Candidatus Hydrogenedentales bacterium | reverse complement strand
GGAAATACCTACCGTCGTGTATACGGCGGATTCGATGCCTTTCATCTCGGGCAGGTGGAACTGGTGACCGCCCGAGGCATCCTTGCCGTAACCGGCGTGAAAGTGATTGCTGGACTTGGAGTCGCTCCAGACGCCCTTCTTCTCGTCCTCCTTCGTGATGACGTAGTTGTGGTCGACGCCGATGATGTAGATCGGGTCGCAACCCATCAGCGCGGCGAGTTGCAGAAGCGGATACGTGACGGTGTAACCAAGGTAGGTTACGTCCGGCCGATCGGAAAAAGCCATCGGTTGCTTGAGTTGATCGAGGAGCAGCGGGTCGTTGTAGTTGGTTTTGTTTTCCGGATGGCCTGGCGGATAGGTGTTTATGGGGACGCCATTCTCGACCTGGAACAATGGCAGATACTCGAATGGGAAGAATTTGACGATGTCGCGAGGAAGTTTGGATTCCCATTCCGGCAAATATTTTTCGAATTGAAGGGTGTCGACGATACCCCAATATTTGAAGTGGAACCCCCAGTCCGGGAATCCCAAATAGACACGGTTTGAGCCGAGCGTGACGGCGTCGCGCAGTGGTTCCATGTCGAGTTTTTTTAGCGAGGGGCCGTTTCCGACGACCCATGCAGGTTCGCCGCGATGGCGATTGACGAAGTCGTCCGCGAGGAGCGCGATGGAGAATTTTCGTGTTCCGTTTCCATCGCAGACCCAGAAATCGCGAATGCCGAGCGCGTGAAGCAGGCGAAATTGATTGAAGCTCGGTTTTAAGGGATCAGAAAAGTACTCAGGCATATAGCGGAGGCGCGTAACGACGGTGCTAGGCAATACGGCGCCGTGGAGTTGCCGTCCGCCGGAAAGTTGCGTTCGGAGGCCATCGTTCACGAGCATTGGATCGTAGTGGTCGGCCACGCGGCTCGGTGGGTAGTTGACGATGGTGAGCGACAAACGCGGGAAGGTAGCCGACAACGCATTCGCCACCGCTAGTCGAGAGGGCAGCGCGAGCACGATTACGCGGCTCGCGGGGAATGAGAAATTCACCCACGCGAGGAACCGCTCGATCTTGTACGGCTCTGCGGGGCAACAGCAGACGAAGTGCTTCACAACGTGGACTTTACGCTCATGGGAAACACGCATTCTATACGAGATCCGGCACCCGATGCACGTGAATGCGACCGTGTGAGTTCATAGACTAAGTGCAACACCCGGACCTAAGCCCTTTTCCGCCGGAGCCATCCATCGCTCACCCATGGTTGTGATGTTGGCTCCGGCGGGAAAGGGCGTCCCCCTTTTTTTGCTGGTGAATCCGGAGCTTGAAAAGAGGAAGGCACCGGGGTTTACGTTCGGTAAACTGGTTTTGGCGAAATCAGAACCGAAAGGAATCCCGATGCCTTATGTCCATCTTAGCCCAACCGAGCGTGGTCGAATCCAAGCGTTGCTTTCACAAGGCCTAAGCCAAAGAGCGATAGCAAGAGAACTGTCGCGCAGCGCCTCAACCATTTCACGAGAACTTTCGCGAAATGGCGGCACGGGTTACGTCCGCGGCAGCGGAAGTCAAGTAGCCGCCGCCGTAGGGCGTGTACTCTAACTCGCCGTCCAAATTCTTGGAGCCGTCGTACGAGAATCGCGTCGAGCCAAGGTGGTCGTGCATGTAGTGCAGGTACACGCCAGATCCTGGAGTCGTTCCATCCACGTGCGCAAGGGTGCGCGCCGTTTGCGCCCGCGGATCGTCGCAAACGTAGCTCCGCTGCAACGTCCCACCGCTATTCTCCTCGCTGACGGACACGAAACCGGCGGCCCAGTTGTAGACCGTCACATCGCTCCCCGCGGTCCGCTTATGCCGCTTCCCGTCACCGCGGTACGCGTAGTCGACATCCCCCTCATCGTAAAACGTCGAAGAAAACTCCGTCAGCTTTGACCCATAGGCGTAGGCCATGGTCGTGCCTTGGCTGCCCATATACTTGCTGATCTGCCGGCCCCAATCGTCGTAGGTGAACGTCGTCGTGTCGCCTTCGAAGACCATCGACGTGAGTTCGTTGCCGTTGTTGTAGTTGTGCGTGGTCGTGCTCGAGTACGCATCGGTGATGGCTACGAAATTATCAAGGTGATAGTCATCGCCTGACGCCATCTGAATCAGCAACGTCGAACTCGTTAGGTGCGACGCGGAACTGGTCGACAACACCTCCTCCATCGCCTCGCCACGCACGCCGCGCCACACGGTCACATTTGCGCCGTCGCAGACGATGCGCATCTCATACCACACGTCTTCGTCCGTATCCGCTGCCGTATTGGTGTCCAGCGTCGTGTCCGTGCCGCTCACGGACTGCGAGAGCACGAGTTCGCCCGCCTTGACCGTCACGCGCAGCCGGTTATTGCTATCGACGAACCGCGGCAACACCACGAGATCCTGCGAGCCGCCGTTGGACGTATCGGCCATGTACGAAAAGCGCAGCTCGTTATCCGCATCGGTGAAGCTGGACTTCTGGATGTTTCGCGTGCCCGACA